>DATFVB010000091.1 GCA_035260525.1 Thermoanaerobaculia bacterium | reverse complement strand
TTCGGCGCGCGCTTTCGCGAGAATCTTCAGCCCCGCGAGGCCGAGCCCCTGGAAAGAATAGGGCGAAGTGCGCGGCTTGTAGGCTCCCCCGCGGAAGAGGACCGCTCCGGCGGCCTTGACGCAGCGCGCGATCTCGAGCGTCTGTTCCTCCGATTCGACGGCGCACGGGCCGGCGCCGACCACGAGACGGTCCCCTCCGATCTCGACGCCGCCGATCGTCACGACGCTCCGCTCGCTCTTGGTCTCCCGGGAGACGAGCTTGTAGGGCGCCGAGACCGGGATGATCTCGAGGACGCCCGGCAGGTTCTCGAGCCCGGTCGGATCGACGGTGCCGCGGTTGCCGGTGATCCCGATCGCGACGCGCTGCGCCCCCGGGATCGGCGTCGCCTTGAGGCCCATCTGCTCGACCGCCTCGATGACGCGGCGGACGGCATCGGCATCCGCGCGCGAATCCATGACGATGAGCATCGGTGCTACTATATCCAACTGCAATTCACGGAGAGGGAACCATGAAACGAGGATTCGGGATCGCCGCCGCGCTCTTCGCAGCGCTCCTCGCCGCGCGGCCGGCGGCCGCGTACGTCGTCGTCCTGAAGGACGGCAGCAAGCTGTTCGGGAAGGAAAAATACGCCGTCCGGAAGGACTTCGCGGTCTTCACGCTCGAGAACGGGAACGTCGCCCAGGTGCCGCTGGCGCAGGTCGACGTCGCCGCGACGGAGAAGTACAACAAGGAGAACGTCGGGAACGTCCTCGTGCTCGACACTCCCGACGCGAAGGTGCTCGAAACGCCGAAGACGACGTCGACGGATCGCCAGAACCTCAGCCGCTACATCCGGCAGCACGAAGCGCAGCCGCAGGCGCCGCGCTCGGCGGCGAAGACCGCCGCGCCCAAGCCGGCCCCCCAGGAGATCTCGGACCCGCTGATCATCCGCGAGGCGATCCGGATCCTCGAAGGCGCGGGCGTCACGCAGTACAAGCTCGAGATCGGCCCGAAGGTCGTGCTGATCGCGGACCACGAGGATGGGGTCTTCCGCGGGATCTCGGCCGCCGCCCGGCTCGCGCAGGACCTGACGTCCATCGGAAAGGCGCCCGCGCTCGAGGTCGAGATCGTCTCGTCGACGGGGAGCGACGGAGGCCGGTTCCGGATGACCGCGGAGAACATCAAGGCCCTCACGGAAGGGCGGATGACAGCGTCCGAATATTTCGTCCAGAACGTCATATTTTAAGTAAGCAGGCGCGGACCATACGGGTCGCTATACGCGTCCGTGTCACCCGCCCCCGGGCTTGACGTACGCCCCGGTACGCCGCGCCCGACGGACGGATGCCCCGGGCGGGTCTTTCAACCCCTCTGGCCGCGCCTCGACGTTGTCGATGGTCGATCGCTGCGCCCGGCCCGTCCGCATCCCGGCGGGCTCGCGCCTCACCGCGCCTTGAGCTATCTCAACTGAGAAGCGTCAGGCTGAAGGCGCTCGGGGCGCGGACAGACGCGAGCGAGACGGGCGATCGTGGCCCGCCGCCGGCCGCGGCGTACCGGAGCGTACGTTAAGGCCGGCGGCGGGACGGGATCGTCCCGTATTCGCTCGATGTATCGCCGCGCCCCCTATTGCGTTTCGCCGATTTCGGGCACCAGATGCAGCTTCACGTCCTCGCCCGTCCACTCGCGGAAACGGTCCGCGTGCGACGCGAACGAGAGCGTCGATTCGTCCTCGTCGATCCGCTCGATCCGCTGAATCGGGAAGAACACGGTCGTCGGCGCGATCCCCGCGTCTTCGCGGCGGGCGACCGAGCGCGCCCAGGGCTCGAACGAATCGAGCGAAAGGCCGCGAATCGTCGCTCCCGCGGGCGTGACGGAACGCAGCATCCCCCACCACCTCTCGCGGGGCGAATGGAGGTAGATGACGACGTAGGCGTCGTTCCTCACGGCTCGTCCTCCTGGGACAGCTCGATCAGCACGCCGTGCCCCGCCTCCGGATGGAGGAACGCGACTTTCTTTCCCCGCGCTCCGGGAACGGGAGCGCGATGGACGAGGCGATAGCCCGCGCGCGCCAGCTCGTCCAGCATCTTCTCGATGTCGTCGACCGCGAAGCAGAGATGATGAATCCCCGGGCCCCGGCGGGCGAGGAAGCCGGCGATCGGCGAGTCGTCGGCCGTCGGCTCCATGAGCTCGATCGAAGGCTCGCCGGCGGGAAGGAACGCGGTGCGCACCTTCTGTCCCGCGACTTCCTCTCGTCCCGCTTCCTCGAGCCCGAGGGCGCGCCAGACCGGCAGCGCCTCGTCGAGCGAGCGGACCGCGATGCCGATGTGCTCGAGCTTCTTGATCACGGGCCGGCGATCCTCCGAAAGAGCTCCTCGGTGGCAGAATAGGGGTCGACCGATCGGTCGGTCAAGCGGGCCACGAAATCCTCGAGCCCCCGCGGATTGTGGGCGTCGTTCTCGACCGCGCGGAAGAATCGCGCTTCCAGCAGCGCGCGCAGCCGCGCGCGCGAGCGGCGCAGCCGCCGTTGGCGCGCCTCTCCCGACGCGGCGAGCCATCGGCGATGGGCCTCCAGCTGCTCCACGACCGCGCCGGTCCCCTCGTTGCGGGTCGCGACCGTCTGGAGGATCGGGGCGCGCCACCCCTGCGGCGCCGAGAAATCGAGATTCATCTTGAGCTCCGCGGCGGCCCGGTCGGCGCCTTCGCGGTCCGCCTTGTTGACGACGAACAGGTCCGCGATCTCGAGGATGCCCGCCTTCAGCGCCTGAATGTCGTCGCCCAGCCCGGGGGGCACGACGACGACGACCGAATCGGCCGCGCGGACGACGTCGACCTCATCCTGCCCGACGCCCACCGTCTCGATGACGACGATCTCGAACCCCGCCGCGTCGAGGACGTCCACGGCGTCGTTGGTCGCGCGCGAGAGGCCTCCCATGGCTCCGCGGGTCGCCATCGAGCGGATGAAGACCCCGGGGTCGGAGTCGAGCTCGCTCATCCGGATGCGGTCGCCGAGGATCGCGCCTCCGGAGAAGGGCGACGAAGGATCGATCGCCACGATCCCGACGCGGGAGCCCGAGTCGCGGAAGGCCCGCGCGAGCCGCGTGACGAGCGTCGATTTCCCGGCGCCCGGCGGACCGGTCACGCCGATGACGCGCGCCCGGCCGGTCGAGGGAAAGATCTCCCGAACGAGGTCCTCGAGTCCGGCGCCCCGCTCGACGCGGGAGATCGCGCGTCCGATCGCGCGTTGGTCTCCGGCGAGGACCCCCCGGGCGAGGCTTTGGTATGGATCGGGGGCGCTGCGCGCGCCGGGCGCGTCCGTCAAAACTCGCTCAGGATCTGGCGGGCGATGACGAGCTTCTGGATCTCCGTCGTGCCCTCGCCGATCGTGCAGAGCTTGACGTCGCGGTAGAACTTCTCGACCGGGTAGTCCTTCACGAACCCGTACCCGCCATGGATCTCGAGGGCCCGGTCGGCCACGCGCACGCACATCTCTCCCGCGAAGTACTTCGCCATCGCGGAGAGCTTCGTGACCTTCTCCCCCGCGTCGCGCGCGGCCGCCGCGCGGCGGGTCAGGAGGCTTCCCGCGTCGATGTCGGTCGCCATCTCGGCGAGGTAGAACTGGATCGCCTCGAAATCGGCGAGCGGGCGCCCGAACTGCCGCCGCTCCTGCGCGTAGGCAACGGCCGCCTCGAACGCCCCGCGGGCCATGCCCACCGCGAGCGCGGCGATGCCGATCCGGCCGCCGTCGAGGATCCGGAGCGCCTGCTTGAAACCGTCCTCCTCCTCCCCGATCAGCGCCTCGAGGGGCACGCGGCACTCCTCGAGGAGGATCGTCGACGTGTCGGAGGCCCGCATCCCGAGCTTGTTCTCCTTCTTGCCGGAGCGGATGCCGGGCGTATCCATCGGGACCACGAACGCCGAGATGCCGTTTTTCCCCTTCGAGCGGTCGGTGAGCGCCATGATCACGGCGATCTGGCCGACCGAACCGTGCGTGATGAAGGTCTTCTGGCCGTTCAAGACCCATCCCGCGCCGTCCCTCCGCGCCGTCGTCTGCATTCCGCCGGCGTCGGATCCGGAGCCCGGCTCGGTCAGGCCCCAGGCGCCGATCCATTCCCCCGAGGCGAGCTTCGGCAGATACGCCTTCTTCTGCCCCTCCGAGCCGAACATCACGAGATGATTCGTGCACAGCGAGTTGTGCGCCGCGACCGAGAGCGAGATCGACCCGTCGACGCGCGCGAGCTCCTCGATCAGGCCGATGTACTGCGACACCGTCAGGGCGGCCCCGCCGTGGGACTCCGGCACGAAGCAGCCGAGGAAGCCGAGCCCGCCGAGCTTGCCGAAGAGAGAGCGCGGGAAGGCCTGCGCCTCGTCCCATTCCATGACGTGGGGCCGGATCTCCGTCTCGGCGAAGTCCCGGACGGTCTCCCGGATCGCGCGCTCCTCGTCGGTCAGATCGAAGCTCAAGGCAGCCCTCCTGGGGGCCGCAGACGCGTCGAGCGCCGGGCACGGCCCGCCGGCGATGATACATTTTTTGAATGTCGCTCCTGCTCGCGATGGCAGCGCTCACGGCGATCGGCGCGATCGCGCCCCCGCTCCTGATCCGCCGGAGCCGCGACCGCCTCGCCGCGCAGATCCTCGCGCGCGCCGGCCCGAAGCCATCGCTCCTGACGCCGGCCGACCTCTGCACGGGGCGATTCCGGCGCGTGCCCGGCGTCCTCGGCCTCGAAGGGGACGCGATCGTGTTCGAAAGCCGGCACGAGCGCCCTCTCTCGCTCCCGCTTTCCCGGATCCGCCGCATCAGCTCCGGCAGCCGGATGACGACGACCGGCCGCCGCCTGCTCCGCGCGGAGGTCTTGACGCTCGCCGACTCGGAGGGAAACGTCGCCGAATTCCTGATGCCGAAGGCGTCCGTGTATCAGTGGCGGCAGCATCTGGGAGCCTGGGCGGCGCGGGAGAAGAAATCGAAAGAGCCGTAGCTATGTAACGGCTGCGGCGATGCATCGAGCCGGGCGGGCGCGTGCGCCACGACCCGCGGCCTTAACGTACGCCGCCGGTACGCCGCGGCCGCGGGCTCGGGCGCCCCCATCCCGCCGGGCTCGCGCCTCGCCGCATCTCGGCAGTGCCTCGCGATCGCTTCGACCAGGAAAGGCTACCCGGCCTGGGCCTCGTGTCTTGCTTCTGGAGCGTTGTGTCCGCTCCCTTCACACGAATACGTGCACCCTCTCCCTCAACCCCGCCGGCAGCGTCCGCACCCGCTCCTCGATCTCCTCCCTCGCGTACTTCGCGGAGAAATGCGTGAGCACGATCGCCTCGTTTTCGAAGTCGCGCTCCCTCGCGGCGATGTCGGAGAGATGCAGGTGCCGGTACCGCGCGGCCTTTTCCTCTTCGCCGGGACGAATGAACGTGCACTCGAGGAGCAGGATGCGCGCGCGGAAGATCTCGGGCGCCGCCTCGAAAATCCCGGCGTCGCAGTCGCCCGGATAGCAGAGGAGGGGCGTCCGCACCGCCTCCGTGACCTCGATGCCGCTCTCTCGCATGCGCGCGATCTCCTCCCCGGGCTTCCCCGCCAGATCCGGCCGGAGCTTCCGGCGCAGCTCGCAGAACACGTATCCGGCGCACGGCACGCGGTGGCTCCCGGCAATGACGTCCACGTCGAGGTCGTGGCGGAGCGAGATCCGGTCGCCCGGATGGACGCCGTGGATCCGCGCCGAGTATCCCTCGAAGCCTTCGAGCTTCACGTGAAGAGAGAGGATCTTCTCGAACGCCTCCGTCGTTTCCGCCGGGAGGTACACGTTCCCCTCCTCGAGCCCTTGCAGCGTGCGCTGCGAGGCGTAGGACGCGATTCCGGCCGCGTGGTCGAGGTGCGCGTGCGTCACGAAGACGTTCGGCACGGCCACGCGCGAGTTCGGGCACCGTCCGATCTCGAGCGCCGAGCGGAGCGTGGGAAGCCGGTAGAACGACTCCTGGCCCGCGACCGACCGCCCGACGATCGGCACGTCGCACACGCGGAGGGTCGTCACGTCGGCCACGCGGGGAGCCTACCAAACCGTCGACACGAGGCTGCCGCTTGCGGAAATCTGGCATGGATCGCCCGCCTGGTCGTCAGTCATGCGACATTGAGGCGCGGCGAGGCGCGAGCCCGACGGGATGCGGGCCGGCCGCGGCGTCCCGAGTCGTACCGGAAGCGTACGGCGAGGGCGGCGTGGCCCGGCACGCGCCCGTCCGGCTCGATGCATCGCCGCGCCAGCCAAAAAAAGGCGGTGTTATCATTCGCCCCAAGTCCATGGTCGTCTACAACGCCGCCTCGAAAGAGCTGACCGCGAAGATCGTGTACTACGGTCCCGGTTTCGGCGGAAAGACCACGAATCTCCAGTTCCTCCATCGGCGCCTCGAGCCCTCCTCCGTCGGAAACCTCCTGACGCTCGCGGCGACCGCCGACCGCACGATCTTCTTCGACCTCCTTCCGGTCGAGCTCGGAGACCTCAAGGGGTACCGGATCCGCTTTCAGGTCGCGACGGTACCGGGCCAGAGCCCTTACAACGAAACCCGCCGCGTGGTCCTGCGCGGCGCCGACGGGATCGTCCTCGTGGTCGATTCGCGGTGGTCGCAGCTGCCGAAGAATCTCGAGAGCCTCCAGAACCTCCGGGACAACCTGAAGGAAGAGGGGATCGACCCGGCCACGATCCCGTTTGCGGTGCAGTTCAACAAGCGCGACCTCCCCGACGTGCTCGCGATCGACGCGCTGCAGGAGGGGCTCGGCCTCGCCGGCTTTCCCTTCATCGAGGCCGTGGCCTCGGAAGGCAAGGGCGTCGTCGAGACGTTCAAGCTCATCTCGAAGCTGACGTTCGTCGACATTTTGCGCCGGCTCCAGAAAAAGGGGACGCCGAAAGCCGCGCGCCCGGCGCCGACGGAGACCGAGAATCTCTCCGCCTGGAAGAGCTCGATCGTGCACGGCAAGAGCGCTCTCGCGCCCGAGCCCGGGGCTCCGACGCATCGCTCCGCCGGCCCGGAGCCTCTCGCTTTCCCCGAGCCGGAAGACGCCGGCATCACGCGGGCCATACCCACGCTCGTCCGGCCGGTCGCGGTGCCCGCGGCGGTGACGGTCTCGGAGCCGCCCCCATCCCCCGCGCCGCCTTTCGCCTTCGACGAGGAGGAAGCCGCCGCTCCGGCCGCGCCGGAGCGCGCCCGCGACGACGCCGTCGTGTTCGAAACGTTCCCCCCCTCGCCGGAACCTGCCGGGGTCACCGAGGACACGAACCCCGCGTTCTTCGAGCGGCGGCCGGCGGGGGCGCCCGCGCCGATGGAATTTCCGGTGTCGGCGGACCGCGCGAGCCCGGCCGCCTTCGCAACGCCCGAACCGCTCGCCGTACCGGAGACCGAGATCACGGCGCCGATGACGTTCCCCGTTCGCGACGCGGCCGTGTCCGCTGAAGCGGTGGAATCCGCGCCGCCGGCCGAGGAGGCGGCGGGGGCCCCCGAGCGCGTTCCCGCGGAGCCGGCCGCCCCGGGCGGCTCGTCGTCCGCTTCGGACGCCGCCGCGGAGAGGCTCGACCGGATGATCCAGCTCGCCGTCGCTTCGACGTGGGGCGACCGCCTTTCGGCCGCCGAAGAGAAGCTCGCCGCCCTGGCGACGCTCGAAGAGAGGATCGCGGGCGTCGAAACGGGCCTCGCCTCTCACGAAGGAACCGCGGCGCAGCTCTCGTCGCTCGACGCGCGGCTCGGGACCGTCGAGCGTGCGCGGGGATGGGCGAAGGACGTCGACCTCCTGCGCACGGACTGGGCGAACGTCCGTCTCGCGTCCGAGGGACAGATCGCCGATCTGCGGAAATCGGTCACGGAGGTGCGGCAGTCTCTCGCCGAGGGCTCCGGCCGCGAGATGGAGCTCGTCGCGCAGGTCAGCCGCGAAACGCTCTCGACGGCGGCGGCCATCGAAAGGCTCGGGTTCCGCATCCAGGAGACCGAGGAGAAATTCAGCCAGCTCGTCGTCGATCAGGAATCGCGGCTCGCGCGCCTCGAGCGGCTGGTCGACGAACAGAGCGCGCACGCCGCTTCCGACCGCGAGGCGGGAAAGCGCTCGCTCCTCGAGCTCGAAGAGCGGCTGCGGGCGCTCCGGGACGAGGGCGAAGAGAACCGCCGCCGGGCGGCCGCCGAGGTCGAGGAAACCGTGCGGCGAGCCCGCGAAGACTTCGATCGGCAGCGCTCGTCGGGAGACGAGCTCCGGCGCTTTCTCGCCGACGGCCTCGCCGAACTGGCGGCGCGGTTGCGGGGCTCCGAGCCTCCCTCGTCGTAAGATCGCGCCCGTGAAGGCGCGGAATCGCGGGAGCACGACGACCGGCGACGGAGGTTCTCCCGGCGCGGAGGCGCTGGAGGGAGGCGGGCCGCCCGAATGAAGCCGTTCGAGGCCGTCGCCGGCGCGATCGTCGTTCTCGTCGTCCTGTGGGACTCGTTCGAAGCGATCGTGCTCCCCCGCCGGGTGACCCGCCGGCTCCGTCTGACGCGCCTCTTCTACGCGGCGACTTGGAGGCCGTGGGCGGCAGTCGCGCGGCGGATGCCGCAGGGAAAGGCGCGCCAGGCCCTCCTGTCGGCGTTCGGACCGCTCTCGCTCCTGATGCTCGTCGGCTGCTGGGCGCTCGGCCTCGTATTCGGATTCGCTCTGCTCCACGCGGCCGCGCGGAGCGTCTCCGGCGATTTCGGGGTGGACCTGTACTTGAGCGGAACGACGTTCTTCACGCTCGGGCTGGGCGACGTGACGCCCTCCGCGACGGCGGGGCGCGTCGTGACCGTGTTCGAGGCCGGCGTCGGCTTCGGGTTCCTCGCGCTCATGATCGGGTACCTGCCGGTCATCTACCAGGCGTTCTCGCGGCGCGAAACGAACATCTCGCTCCTCGACGCGCGGGCGGGATCGCCCCCCACCGCACGGGAACTCCTGTCGCGATACGGCCGTCCCGAGCACATCGGCTCGCTCGCGGCGTTCCTGCGCGACTGGGAGGCGTGGACGGCCGAGCTGATGGAAAGCCACCTCTCGTATCCCGTGCTCTGCTATTACCGCTCCCAGCACGACAATCAGTCGTGGCTCGCGGCGCTGACGGCGATCCTCGACACCTGCGCGCTCCTCGTCGCCCACGCCGAGGGGGACATCGCGTGGCAGGGGCGTCTGACGTACGCGATCGCGCGCCACGCGGTCGTCGACCTCTCGCAGGTCCTGCACGTCCCTCCCGATCCCGCCGCGCCCGACCGGCTCCCTCCCGAGGCGCTCGCGCAGATCCGAACGGAGCTCCGGTCGGCGGGCGTCCCGCTCTGCGCGCGCGACGCCGCCGAGGAGAATCTTCGGAAGATCGTGCGCGCGTACGAGCCGTACGTCCACGCGCTCGGAGCGCGCCTGATGATGCCGATCCCGGGATGGTCGGACCCGGGGCACGCCGCGAACTGGCAGACGAGCGCATGGGAGAAGCAGACGACCGGGATACCGGAGCACCGGACGGCCGCGGACCGGGAGCATCTCCTTTAGGCCGGCGCTTTCCCGGGACGCGGAAATTCAGGCCGCCGCTCCCGCGTTGATCGGGTCATGGCCCGCGAATCGCTGCGCCTTCCCCAGAACGCCCCCGGCGATTTCTTCGTCGACGAGACCTGCATCGACTGCGACGCCTGCCGGCAGATCGCGCCCGCGATCTTCCGCGACCACGGCGGGGCCTCGAGCGTCCGGCGTCAGCCCGGCGATCCGGAAGAGGAGCGGCGGGCGATGATGGCTCTCGTCGCGTGCCCGACCGGCTCGATCGGCGCCCCGCGCTCGCGGCCGCGGCGGATCGGGATCGAGGCGTTCCCCGAGCGGATCTCGGAAAACGTGTATTTCTGCGGATTCACGTCGGAATCGAGCTTCGGCGCGTGGAGCTGGCTGATCCGCCGGCCCGCCGCGGAGGGAGGCAACGTCCTCGTCGATTCTCCGCGGTTCGCCGCCCCGCTCGTCCGCGCGCTCGAGGAGATGGGAGGCGTCTCGACGCTCTTCCTCACCCACCGCGACGACGTCGCCGACCACGCGCGTTTCGCCGACCGGTTCGGCTGCCGGCGTTGGCTCCGGGCCGACGACGGCGGCGCGCGGATCGGGGTCGAGGAGGCGTGGAGCGGGGTCGATCCGGTCGCGATCGGGCCGGACCTCGTCGCGATCCCGACGCCCGGTCACACGCGCGGCCACGCGGTGCTCTCCTACCGCGGCGCGTACCTCTTCACCGGCGACCACCTCGCCTGGTCGCCGCGGCGCAACCGGCTCACCGCATTCCGGGACGCCTGCTGGTACTCCTGGAAAGAGCAGATCGAGTCGATGAAGCGCCTGCGCGAATGGCCGTTCTCGTGGGTGCTGCCGGGACACGGACGCGTCCGCCACGCGCCGCCGGACGAGATGCGGGCGTCATTGGAAGAGTGCATCCGGTGGATGGAATCCACGCCGTAGTGCGAAACTCGAAATCCGAAACTCGAAATCCGAAATCCGAAATCCGAAATCCGAAATTGAAATACGAAACGGAGCGGGACGCGGGAGACGGCGGCCCCCCACCGACGCTCGAAGAGCAGGCGCGCCTCGGGTTCTTCGGGCGCGGCGAGGCGCGAGCCCGCCGGAATGCGGGTCGGCCGAGTTGGCATTGGTTGGTGACCCAGATGCTCCGGGCCCTTCGCATCGCGGAAAGCTTTCGCCCGAAGTCACCGAGGCGAAAGCTCCGGATGCGGGAGCGCGAGCGTCGGCGAAGGGGGTGGCGGCGTCGCCGTCGAGTCACACAGGGCCGCGAGCAAAGCGAGCCGCAACGCGACTTCTCCCGGCGGGAGAAGGTGGCGGCCGCAGGCCGCCGGATGAGGCTCCGAGCCGCGCCGCCGTCACGCGCTCCGCGACGGACACGCGCCCGGCCGGCTCGATGCGTCCGCCTTCGCCAAGGCTACGGCGGATCTCACGGGCAATCCTCCGAAGCTCGCCAGAGCGAAGGAGGATCGCCGCGCCAGCCCTACAAGAGAGGAGACATCAACCGCGCCACGCCTTCCCCCAGCGCCGCCCACACCCCCCTCGCGGAAAGGATCTCCGGCGTGATCTCCCGGCTCTGGGCGAGGTCCCTCTCGAACTGCGACTCCACGGCCGCGGCGAACTTCGTGTCGAAGATGAGCGCGCTGATCTCGAAGTTGAGCCAGAAGCTCCGGACGTCGACGTTGGCCGATCCGATCAGGCACCAGCGGCCGTCCACCGACATCGACTTGGAATGGAGCATCGCGGGGCGGTACTCGAAAATTCGCGCGCCGGCCTTCACGAGCGCGTTGTAGTAGGAACGGCCCGCGGGCCCCATGAGGGTGACGTCGTTCTTCTCGGGGAGGAGGATCCGGACGTCGACGCCCCGCAGCGCCGCGGTGACGAGCGCCCGGTTCGTCGGGCCGTCCGGAATGAAATAAGGGCTCGCGATCCAGCAGCGGGAGACCGCCGACGTGATCCCCGCGAAGTACGCGAGCCGGGCCGCGTTGGCCTCCTGGTCGGGTCCGCTCGGAAGGATCGACACCAGGCTGCCGCCGCTCTCCGCTTCCGCCTGGCGCGGGGCGTCGAGGATCTCCTCCGTCCCCGTCGCGAAGGACCAGTCCTCGGCGAAGACCTCCGCGAGCGCGCCGGCGGCGGGCCCTTCGAGGACGAGGAGCGTGTCGCGCCACGCCCGGACCGCGCGGCGTCCGCGATGCCCGGAGTATTCGTCTCCGATGTTCATCCCGCCGGTCATCGCCACGGCGCCGTCGAGGACGAGGATCTTCCGGTGGTTGCGAAGATGAACCGCCCAGCGGCGCCGGAGCGGGTTGATGGGAAGGAAGACTTCGACGTGCCCGCCGGCCTTCCGAAGCGTTTCGAGCGCCCCCGCGTCGATCCCCCACGACCCGACGGCGTCGTACAGGAAGCGAACGTCGAGGCCCTCGCGCGCACGCCGCGCGAGGAGGTCCAGGAACTGCCGGCCCGTCGTGTCGTTCTTGACCATGTAGTACTCGGCCCAGATCGACCGCCGGGCCGCCGCGATCCCTTCGGTCACGCGGAGCGACGCCTCTTCGTTGCTCGACGCGAGCGACACGCGGTTCCCGGCCTCGGGAGCGATGTCGGAAAGGCGTTCCGCGAGGCGCAGCACGGACCGCTCGGCCGGAGTGAGCCGGCCTTCCCCTGCGGCACCGCTCGCGCCCCGGCCGCGGCGCTGCCGGACCTTCAGCGTGGCGCGCCGCTTCGCCCGGCGCGTGCGGGCGACGTGCGGGTTGGCGAGGAGGAGATAGGCGACGACCCCCGCTCCCGGCAGAGCGATGATCGCGAAGATCCAGGCGAGCGTGCTCGCGAAACCGCGACGCCGCACGATCGCGAGCGCGATGACCGCGAGGACGAGGAGGTCGTAGACGAGGAGCGCCCAGAACGGGATCCGCTCGAAAATCTGCGCGACGTGGCCGATGGGGGTCAGCACGGGCGGGGCGTCTTCGAGGACCGGGGGCGCCGGCGTAAGATCGGCGCCATGGCCGAACGGGGGGAGGAAGAAGAGGAAAAGGCGAAAACGTCGCCTCGGGCGGTCGCGGCCGCGGCGATACTCCTTCTCGTCGTCACCGGGGCCATCGCCGTGTTCCTCGTCGTACTCTTTTCCCGCGCCTGCGCTTGAATTCGCGCGGCCCGGGACGGGGCGATGGTATCAGGTCGCATGGCACTGCTTGTGCTATGAGGTCTGGAGCGATGAGGAAGGGCCTTCGCGTTTGGGCCGCCGCCCTGTGCTTCGCCGCGTGCGCACATCGGGCGACGGCGCAGGTGCCCCCTGCTCCCGACGAGACGGGAGGCAAGGAAGTCGCGCCGCAGGTCGAGGCGCCCGCCGGCCCGCTCAAGCGGGCGATCCGCGCCGTTGCGCACGAGGCGGGGCGGTATTTCAGCGACAGCGTCGGGTTCGTCATCGCCCCCGCCCACTGGACGAAGTCGGACTGGGAAAAGGCGGGCGGGGTGACGCTCGTTCTCGGCGGCCTGTTCGCGGCGGACCGGAGCATCGACCGGGCGGCGCAGCGCAATCGTTCGGACTTCACGAACCACGTCGCGGACGCGACGATGAGTTTCGGCGGCGGAAATGGCACGCAGGCGGCCGTCCTCGCCATCGGGCTCGGCCTGGCTTTCCGCAGCCCCGCCGTCCGCGACACGGGCCGCGAGGCGCTCGAGGCGAGCATCCTCACCGCGCTCGTCGAGAACACGGTGATCAAGCGCCTCTTCGGACGCGAACGGCCGAACCGCTCCGGAGGCAAGACGGACTTCGACTTCGGCTCGAGCAATTCCTCGTTCCCGTCCGGCCACGCGACCCAGGCCTTCGCGCTCGCCTCCGTCGTCGCCGCGCGCTCGAAGGGATGGGTCGTTCCGACGGCCGCGTACACGCTCGCGAGCCTCGTCGCCTTCGACCGCGTCAACGAACACGTGCACTTCTCCAGCGACGTCTTCGCGGGCGCCGTCTTCGGGACCGTCGTCGGACGCTACATCGTGCACAAGCACGAGCGGGAGGCGGTCGGGGAGCCGACGAAGACCTCGCTCGACATCGTCCCGATCCGGAACGGCCTCGCGGCGCGCCTGACCTTCTGATTCAGCCGACGGAGGTCCCGGTCTCGTCCGCCGGACCCGGGGCGCGCCGAGCCGGGGCTCGAGTGCATCGCCACGCCGTCCATTGATAGAATCCTCGCCTCACTACGGAGGTTCCATGAAGATCTTCTCCGCAAACGAGATTCGCAACGTGGCCGTCCTCGGCCACAACACCGTCGGAAAAACGACCCTGGTATCCGCGCTGCTGCACCGCGCCGGCGCCGTGACGCGGGCCGGCGACATCGACGCCGGCACGTGCGTCACCGATTTCGACGCCGAGGAGATCGACCGGAAGATCTCGATCAACCTCGGCGTGGCGCACGCGATCCACCGCGACACCCGCGTCAACTTCATCGACGCGCCCGGGTACGGGATCTTCGTCTCGGAGGCGCGCTGCGCCGTCGCGGCCGCCGACGCCGTGATGATCGTCGTCGACGCCGTGGCCGGCATCGAGGTCCAGACCGAGAAGGCGTGGAAGTTCGCCGAGCAGTTCAAGAAGCCGGTCATCTTCGTCGTCAACCGCATGGACCGCGAACGGGCTTCGCTCGAGCGCTGCGTCGCCGACCTCCAGAAGAAGTTCGGCCGCGGCGTGCTGGCGCTCCAGATCCCCGTCGGCGCGGAGAAGGACTTCCGCGGCACGATCGACCTCGTCCGGATGGAATCGCACATGTTGAGGGACGGGAAGCGGCTCGACGGCGCGATCCCGGAGGAATACCGCGAGCGCGCCGACGACGAGCACAAGAACCTCGTCGAGATGGTCGCCGAGGGGGAAGACCACCTGATGGAGAAGTTCTTCGCCAACGGCACTCTCGACGCCTCCGATCTCCTCCCGGGGCTCCAGGAGGAGATCGTCGAGCGCAAGGTGTTCCCGGTCATGTGCGTCTCGGCGCAGCTCGAGATCGGGGTGCTCCGCCTCCTCGACGCCTGCGTCGCGCTCCTCCCGTCGGCGGCCGGAAGCTCGATCGCGGCCAAGGACAAGGACGGCAAGGACACGCTGGTCAAGGGCGACGAGAACGGGCCGCCGCTCGCGCAGGTCTTCAAGACGATCTCGGACCCGTTCTCGGGCCGGATCACGTACTTCCGCGTGTTCTCCGGCACGTTCAAATCCGACGGGACGTACTGGAACTCCGGCAAGGGGCTGCCGGAGCGGTTCTCGGGCGTCTTCCTGCCGCAGGGGAAGGAGCACCTGACGGTCGCCGAGGTCCACGCCGGAGACATCGGGGCGGTCGCGAAGCTCAAGGAGACGTTCACGGGGGACAGCCTCTCCTCGAAGGAGAATCCCCTGCTGCTTCCGTCGATCACCTTCCCCGAACCCGCGATCGCGTTCGCGATCGAGGCGAAGGCGAAGGCCGACGAGGACAAGATCTCCAACGCTCTCCACAAGCTGATCGAGGAAGATCCCTCGCTCCATTTCGAGCGCGACGAGGAGACCAAGGAGTTTCACCTGTCGGGCGCCGGGCAGCTGCACGTCGAGATCGCGGTGGCGAGGCTGAAGAAGCGCTATAACGTCGAGGTCATCCTGCA
>DATFVB010000090.1 GCA_035260525.1 Thermoanaerobaculia bacterium | reverse complement strand
CAACATCTGGGTTCCGAACGCGGGAAGCCCCCCTTCGCTGACGGTCGTGCGGGCCTCCGATGGAACGGTTTTGAAGACGTTCTCGGCGGCCAACGGCAACCAGAACGGCCTCACGGCTCCGCTTCAGGCCGCCTTCGACGGACAGGAGATTCTCGTGACGAACGGCGACGGCGGCGTATCGCTCTTCAAGGCCACCGATCTCAGCATCATCGGGAGCCGGCCGACGCCGGGCGTCACGATCCCCGACGGAGCGTGCAGCGATGGCGTCAATTTCTGGGTGGCGTTCAACGGCTCCGGCAAGATCGGGAGGTTCTGAGCTCTTCGATCGCCCGGGGAACGCGGCCGTCGCCCGCGCGCAGGGAATGCGTCCTGGGCGAGATCCTTCTCGGGACGCATGGGAATGCGCGCTGCGCGAGATCCTTCTCTCGCTTGCCGTGGCGAGCTCGCTCAGGATAGAGCCTTGCGCGCGCACGGGAATGCGCGCTCCAGGCTCTACTTTTTCTTCGAAGAGGACTTCTTTTTCGAGGACGACGACTTCTTGTGCGACGAGCTCTTGCTCTTGTGGCTCGCCTTGCCGCCCTTCTTCCCGCCCTTGCGCGAGCTCGCGTGGCTCGTCTTCTTTCCGCGTCCGGAGCCGCTCTTCTTTCCGCCGCCGCTTTCCTTGTTGACGGTCGCCCAGGCGCGACGCTTCGCTTCCTTCGCGCCGGTCCCGCGCTTCTCGTAGCCTTCCTCGATGTGCTCGGCTTTCCTCTTCTGCTTGCTGGTGTAGCTGGACTTGTCTCCTCGTGCCATAAATCTCCCTTCGATTCAGAGAAATGCAACGGATGTGCCGTCCGCCTTCGCCAAGGCTTCGGCGCGACTTACGGCTGAGCGAGCAAGAGAATCCTGCCGCGGCGCACAGCACCGCTTCCTCCAGACACCCCGGAGCGATCCTGCCGGATACCCTCACCGGCTCGCGTTCGCGAGCATTCTCATCCCCCGGGGAGAGGGATTTCGGCGGCGCGGCTACGCGCGTTTCCCCATCGGTCTGCCGCGGGGTAGCGAATCGAAGCCGCGATCCGCCGAGCGGGGGTGGCGCGGCGCCGTCTGCGGCGAGCCGGCCGCCGCGCACCGTTTCTGTGGCACTTTCTGCAGCGTGCGCCGGGCGGGCGACGCAGGCGGCGCCGTGACAGGACCCGCTCTTGCCGGCATCGCTTCCTTCGTCCCGGCTATCTGCTGCTGCGGGAGCGACGCCTTGACTTACGCCTTTTTACCGCCTTATAGTGGGGACTTCTTTGGAGTCGCTATGGTTGCCCCGCTCGCCCTTTCCGCCCGCATCACCGCTCTTCGCGAGTCGCTCCCGCCGGAAACGGCGGCGTCCGTCGTCTCGGCGGCCGACCTGCGCCGCGACCGCGAGGCGCCTCCGCTTTCGACCGGGATCGAGGGGCTCGACCGCCTCCTCGCGGGAGGGCTCGCGCGCGGGAAGTTGGTCGAGGTCGTGGGACGGCGGTCGAGCGGCCGGTTCTCTCTCGCGCTTTCCTCGCTCGCGTCCGCGACCGCCGGAGGAGAAAACGCGGCGCTCATCGATCTCGGCGACGGGCTCGACCCGCAGGCCGCCGCCGCGGCCGACGTCGATCTGCGCCGCGTGCTCTGGGTGCGCCCGCGCCGCGTTCGCGACGCGGTGTACGCCGCGGAAGCGGTGATCGCCGCCGGGTTCCCGCTCGTCGTCGCCGATCTCGGAACGCCTCCGGTGGGTCCCCGCGTCCCGGATGCCGCCTGGGTGCGGCTCTCCCGGAGCGCGCGCGCTCACGGAGCGGCGCTCCTCGTGGCGAGCCCGTATCCGGTCGCGGGCGCGGCGGCCGACGCAGTGATCCTCCTCTCCCGCGACCGCGCCGTCTGGTGCGGAAAAGGCGCTTCTCCCCGCCTCCTCGTGGAGGTCGCGGCGCGATGGACGGTCGAGAAGAAGCGCGGCGAAAAGCCCGGACGCGCCGCGGACGCGCGCTTTGCGGCCGCGGATGCGATCTCCGACTCCGGAGAAAGGACGACCAAAGCTCCCTCACCCGGCGCCCTCCGTTTCTCCGAAGCGTCGGGACGCCGGCCTCTCCCGCGGGGAGAGGCGCTATCACCCGGCGGCCTTCCCTCCTCCGGAGCCTCCGCGCCCGCGCTCCGACGCGACGAGTCGGCGGGTCGACCTCTCCCGCCGGAACTCGCCGCGCCGAAGCCTTCGGCGAAGGCGGGAGAGGCGGGCGGCATGGGGCTTCTCGTGGGCGACCGCTCCTGGTGAAAAGAGCATGCCCTCCCGGATCGCGTGCGTTCTCGTCCCCCTTTTCCCCCTCGCGGCGCGGCTGCGGAGCGAGCCGGACCTCGCCGGCGAGGCCGTCGCGATCCTCGCGGGCAACGGCCATGCCGCGCGCGTCGTCGCCGCGTCGAAACCGGCGCGGCGCGCCGGCGTCCGCCCCGGCCTCACGCTCCGCGAGGCCCGCGCTCTCCTTCCGCGGCTGATCGCGCGCGCCTCCGACCGCGAATGCGAGCGGTCGGCGCAGGAAGCGCTGCTCGAGGCGGCGGAGACGGTCTCCCCGCGGCTCGAAGACGGCGGAGCGGGCTCGGCATACCTCGACGTCGACGGCCTCGAGCTCTATTTCGGGTTCTCCGAGAAGGCGCTCGCGCGGTCGCTTTCGGCCGCCGTCGAAGGAGCCGGCCTTCCCGCGCGGGTCGGCGTCGCCGCGAGCAAGCTCGCGGCGCGCGTCGCGGCGGAGTCGCCCGAATCGCCGGTCGTCGTCGCCTCCGGCGAGGAGGCGGCGTTCCTCGCGCCGCTCTTGCTCGCGCGGCTGGCGCTTCCCGGGGAGATCGCCGAAACGCTCGAGCGATGGGGGCTCGCGCGGGTCGGGGATTTCGCCCGGCTCGCGGAAGGGGAGGTCGTCGCGCGTTTCGGGGAGGGGGGACGGCGTCTGCATCAGACCGCCCGCGGCATCGACCCGAGCCCTCTCGTCCCGCGCCCGATCCCTCCCGTCTTCTCCGAAGGGATGGACCTCGAATGGCCGTTCGTCGCCGTCGAGCCCTTTCTCTTCGTGGCGCGCACGGCGCTCGAGAGGCTGACGGGGCGCCTGGCGGCCCACGCGCTCGCGTGCGCGCGCCTCGAGGCGGCGTTGATGCTCGATCCGGAGGGAGTCGACGGCCGCGCGATCGACCTCCCCGCGCCGACGCGCGACGTGAAGACCCTCCTGACGCTCGTCCGCCTCGACCTCGAAGCGCGGCCGCCGGGGGCTCCCGTGCGCGGCTTCCGGTTCGTCGCCCATCCCGATCGTCCGCGGCAGGCGCAGCTGTCGCTCTTCGGGCCCGCGGCGCTCTCGCCGGAGCAGCTCGCGACGTGCATCGCGCGCCTCGTCGCGCGGCTCGGCGAAGATCGCGTCGGACAACCGGACGTCGTCGACGGCCACCGCCCGGATCGCTTCGCGCTGGTTCGCTACGCGCCGCCTCCTCCTCCGGAAATGCCGCCCCCGCCGCGCGCCGGGCGCGGACTCCTCGGCGTGCGCGTGCTGCGGCCGCCGGTCCCCCTGGACGTGGACACGGAAGAAGGGAAACCGGCGCGGGTCGAGACGAAAGGCGATGTTTCCTCGGAAATTTCTTCCCCTCTCCCCCTGGAGAGGGGGGGCCGCGAGGCCGGGGTGAGGTTTCACCCGCACCGCGCCGAGAGCGCGAAGCGCATCGAGGGTTCGGTGCGGGTGGCGTCGGGGCCGTGGCGCGTGGAGGAGAAGTGGTGGTCGGAGGACGCGATCGACCGCGAGTACTGGGACGTCGAGCTCTCCGACGGGGGGCTGTACCGGATTTTTCGGAACGTGCGGAGAGACGCCTGGTATGCGGACGGAATTTATGACTGAGTCGGCCGATATCGGCTCGCGCCGGGAACGCTCGGCCGCGCGGCTCGCGCCTGAGGGTGGCGGTTCGCGATCCGAGCTCCGAGAGGTCGCGAACCCGCACCTGGCGCCGGGGGCGCCGGAATCGTCGAGCCCTTCGAGGGCGAGCGATGGAGGCCAGATCGCGGAAAGTCTCGGCGCCGGGGTGAACGCGCAGCGCTCGCATGGAGCGCAAGCGCCCGGCGCCGAGGAGGTCCGCGATCTGAGAGGCCGCCAGCGGTCGAGCGCCGCCAGCGCGAGCCGTGCGGCCGACGGCCCCCCCACGCGCGACCTCGGCACCCGCGCGGTCGTCACGGTCTTTTCCGACGGCGCGCGCAAGGAGAAGCTGCGACAGCGCTCGTGGAAGCCCCCGGCGTCGCGGGTTTCGCCGCGGCCGTACGTCGAGCTCCATGCCGCCTCGGCGTTTTCCTTCCTCGACGGAGCGACGCTCCCGGAAGACCTCGTCGACCGCGCAGCGGCGCTGGGTCTGCCGGCGATCGCGCTCCTCGACACGAACGGCGTCTACGGCGCGCCGCGGTTCCACAAGGCGGCGAAACAGGCGGGGATGAAGGCGCTCGTCGGCGCGGAGGTCGCGCTTGCGCATTCGCCTCTCCTCGCGGGCCTTCGCCGCGCCGGAGTGGCTTCGGCCACGCAGGCGGGAGAGGCCGGACCGCCGCAGGCGGGCCGGGTGAGGGAGTTCCAGGCGGACCAGGGCTCCCTCACCCCGACCCTCTCCCGCCGGGAGAGGGGGGCGCCGCGCGTGGCGCTCCTCGTCGAAAACCGCGCCGGCTACCGCAATCTCTGCAAGCTCCTCACGGCGGCCGCCGAGGGCCGGCCGAAAGGAGAAGCGCGCGCTTCCTGGGATCTCGTCGCCGCGCACGCGGAAGGTCTCCGCTGCCTGACGGGCGGGCCCGAGGGGCCGGTCGGGCGCGCGCTCGCGAGCGGAGGAATCGAGGATGCGGGCAAGGCGCTCCGCCGCCTCGCGGAGATCTTTCCCGGCCGCGTCCACGTCGAGCTGCAGCGGCACGGCGACCGCGCGGAGGAGCACCGCAACCAGGCGCTCGTCGCGCTCGCGGAGAAGCTCGGACTCCCGCTCGTCGCGACCAACGGCGTCCGCTACGCGCGCCCGGAGGAGAAGGACCTCCTCGACGTGCTGGCGTGCGTCCGCGAGGGAAAAACGGTCGACACGGCCGGAAGGCTGCTCGCCGCCTCGCGCGAGAGACATCTGAAGGACGCCGCGGCGATGTCGCGGCTCTTCGCCGACCGGCCGGACGCCGTCTCCGCGTCGGCCGAGCTCGCCGCGTCGCTCGACTTCACGCTCGCGGATCTCGGCTACCGCTTCCCGCGCTATCCCGTGCCGGCGGGAGAGACGCCGAGCTCGTACCTGCGCCGCGTCACGTGGGACGGGGCGCGCGCGCGGTTCCGGCCGCTGACGGCGCGGGCGCAGGCGCAGCTTTCCAAGGAGCTCGCGATGATCGAGAAGCTCGATCTCGCCGGCTACTTCCTGATCGTCCGGGACATCGTGCAGTTCTGCCGCCGCGAGAAGATCCTCGTCCAGGGCCGCGGCTCGGCCGCCAACAGCGCCGTCTGCTATGCGCTGTCGATCACGGCGGTCGATCCCGTCAAGATGGAGCTCCTCTTCGAGCGCTTCCTTTCCGAGGAGCGCGGCGAATGGCCCGACATCGACCTCGACCTTCCTTCGGGCGACGAACGGGAGCGGGTGATCCAGCACGTCTACCGGACCTACGGCGCGCATGGGGCCGCCATGACCGCCAACGTGATCACCTACCGCGACCGCTCCGCGGCCCGCGAAGTGGGGAAGGCCCTGGGGTTCTCCGCCGAGGAGCAGGAGCGCCTGTCCGCGCAGCTCGCCGGATGGAGCTTCGGCGAGATCCAGGAGCCGCTTCGCGAGCTTCCGGCCGAGCTCGCCGCGGCGGGTCTCGATCCCTCGGAGACGCGTTCCCGGCATTTCCTCCGGCTCTGGCGCGGGATCCAGAACCTGCCGCGCCACCTCGGGCAGCATTCGGGAGGCATGGTCGTCGCCGACGGCCGCCTCGACGAGGTGGTGCCGCTCGAGCCCTCGTCGATGCCCGGACGCGTCGTCGTCCAGTGGGACAAGGACGACTGCGCCGACCTCGGCATCGTCAAGGTGGACCTCCTCGGCCTCGGGATGCTCGCGGCGCTGGAGGAGGCGATCCCGATGATCCGCGAGCACGAGGGGGTCGAGATCGACCTCGCGCACCTTCCTCCCGACGACCCGGCCGTTTACCGGATGCTGAACGAGGCGGACACGGTCGGCGTGTTCCAGCTCGAGAGCCGGGCGCAGATGGCGACGCTCCCGCGCCACGGGCCGCGCCGTTTCTACGACATCGTCGTGCAGGTCGCGATCATCCGGCCCGGCCCGATCGTCGGAGGGATGATCCGGCCGTTCTTCGACCGCCACCGCGGGATCGCCCCCGTCGAATACCCGCACCCGTGCCTCGAGCCGATCCTGAAGCGCACCCTCGGGGTGCCGCTCTTCCAGGAGCAGCTCCTTCGGATCGCGATGGTCGCCGCCGGGTTCACCGGAGGCGAGGCCGAGGAGCTCCGCCGCGCGATGGGATTCAAGCGTTCCGTCGAGCGGATGTCGGCGATCGAGGACCGGCTGCGGAAGGGAATGGAGGAGCGGGGGATCGACGCCGAGGCGCGGGACCGCATCGTGAAGGCGATCTCGTCGTTCGCGCTCTACGGCTTCCCCGAGTCCCACGCGGCGTCGTTCGCGCTGATCGCGTACGCGAGCGCCTTCCTGCGCGCCCACCATCCCGCGGCGTTCTACGCGTCGCTCCTGAACGCGTGGCCGATGGGGTTCTACCATCCGGCCACGCTCGTGAAGGACGCGCAGCGGCACGCGACGGAGGTCCTTCCGATCGACGTCGCGCGCTCGGCGTGGAAGTGCCGGTGGGAGAAGCGCGGCGTGCGGTTGGGGCTCCGGTTCGTCAAGGGGCTCCACGAGTCGACGGGACGCCGGATCGAGGCGGAGCAGGCGCGAGGGCCGTTTTCGTCGCTCGAGGACTTCGAGCGGCGCACCGGTCCGCGCGCGGGAGAGCTCGACCGGCTCGCCGACGCCGGCGCGCTGGCGAATTTCGGCTTCACGCGCCGGGAGGCCCAATGGCAGGCGGCGCGCGTCGCGCGTCCGGCGGGGCCGCTCTTCTCGGAGCTGCCCGGCGCCGGCGGCTCTCCGCTTCCCGAGATGCGGCCGGAGGAGGAGACGACGGCGGACTATCGCGCGACGGAGATGACGACCGGGCCGCACCTCGTTCGCCACATCCGTCCCCGTCTCGACGCGTTCTCGGTCTCGACGACGGCCGAGCTCCGAAAGCTTCCCGACGGCGGCCGCGTGCGCGCCGCGGGGGCGGTGATCGTCCGACAGCGGCCGGGAACGGCGAAGGGCTTCGTCTTCCTCACGCTCGAGGACGAGACGGGCATGGCCCAGGCGATCATCCGGCCGGATCTCTTCCGCGAGCAGCGGGCGCTCATCGTCGGCTCGCCCGGGCTCGTCGTCGAAGGGATTCTCCAGAAGTCGGATGGGACGTTGTCGGTGAGGGCGGAGAGGTTCTGGAGTCTTGGAGAATTCAGAGGAGTGCCGTCACACGATTTCCACTGACGAAGCCACGGGCGGCACGCGCCCGCCCGGCTCGATGCATCCGCCTTCTCCGAGGCTTCGGCGCGACAAGTCGCCGCGCCGGCCCACCCTCGATGCAAGCAGGGGCGGCACTCGGTTCAGAATCACCCGAAAGCGCGTCGAGGCGCGAGCCCGACGGGATGCGGGCTGCCGGCCGGCGCCAAAGGCGTACCGACGAGCGTACGTCGTGGCGACGGCCGGCGGCACGCGCCCGCCCGGCTCGATGCATCGCCGCGCTAGCTTCTCAAGGCCACCATGGGGTCCACCCGCACCGCCCGCCTCCCCGGCACGAGACATGCGATCGCGGCCGTCGCCAGCAGCGTCACCGATACGACGACGAACGTCGTCGGATCCGTGGGGGCGACCGAAAAAAGGAGCGCGGAGAGCACGCGGGAAAACGCGAAGGCGCCCGCGAGGCCGATCGCGAGGCCGATGAAGACCGGCCGCATCCCCTGACGGAGCACCATCGAGAGGACGTCGCGTTTCGAGGCGCCGAGCGCCATCCGGATTCCGATCTCCCTCGTGCGCTGCCCGACGGAGAACGCCGTCACGGCGCCGATTCCCGCGGCGGCGATCGCGAGCGCGAGGAGCGCGAACCCGATGAAGAGCGCCGTGGTCAGGCGCGGCGAATCGAGCGAGCTGCGCTTGAGGCGCTCGAGGGTATGGACGTCGGAGACGGGCGCGGTCCGGTCGATCTCGTGGACCGCGGCGACGAGCTCGCGGGAGAGACGTTCGGGATCGGAAGAGGCGCGCACCAGGACGCGCATCGTGTTCCCGCCCGCCTGGACGTACGGCAGGTAGGCTTCCTCGCCGGCCGGCTTGTCCAGGCCGAACTGCTTCACGTCCCCGATGACGCCGACGATCTGCCGCCATCGGACGGGTTTGCCCCCGAGGCTGATCCGGTGGCCGATCGCCGCGCCTTCGCTTCCGAAATAGCGGCGGGCGAATGCGGCGTTGACGACGGCGACGAGGCGCGCGTCGGGCGCGAACGGCATCTCGTCCTCCGTGAACGCGCGCCCGCGCAGCAGCGGGATGCCGACGACGCGGAAGAATTCCGGCCCGACGATCTGCGGATAGACCTGCGGCGGCGGCTGTCCGGCCGGCGTCGGGCGCCCTTCGATCTCCATGTCGGCGTTGAAGGGGGTTCCTCCGGAGAACGGGAACGCCGAGGCGGCCGCCGCGCCGCGCACGCCCGGGAAGCCGGAGATCTTCTCGAGGAGCCGGTCGTAGAACGCCCGGGACTGCTCCGGCTTCGTGTAGCGGGACCAGTCGAGCGAGACGCGCGCGGTCAGCACGTTTTCGGACGCGAACCCCGGGTCGACCCGGGAGAGCCGGACGAGGCTCTTGACGAGGAGTCCCGCCGCGACGAGGAGCACGAGAGAGATGGCGACCTGCGGAACGACGAGCAGCCCGTTCCCGCGCCGCCCCCCCGCCGCCGTGCGGCCTTCGTCCGACTCCTTGAGCGACCCGGCCAGATCGCGCATTCCGCGGAGCCCCGGGATCACGCCGAACGCGATCCCGGTCAGGAGCGAGATCCCGAGCGTGAACAGCAGGACCCTCCCGTCGATCGAGATCTCCGCGGCGCGCGGCGTGAAGCGTCCGGCGAACGCGACCAGGAAATGGCGGCTCAGGAAGGCGATGACGAGCCCGAGCGCGCCGCCGGCGAGCGCGATCATCGTGCTCTCCGTCGCGAGCTGCCGGAGGATCCGCGCCTTTCCCGCGCCGATCGCCGCGCGGACCGCGAGCTCGCGCTTGCGGCGCGAGAGGCGGGCGAGGGTCAGGTTCGCGACGTTCGCGCAAGCGATCAGGAGCACGAGTCCGGCCGTCGCGAGGAGAGCGACGAACGTGAGCCGCGCATGCCGGGTGAGGTCGTCCCGCAGCAGGCTCGCGTCGAAGGTCGAGCGCGCCCCGGCCGGGTAGGAATCGGGGTAGCGCGCCGCGAGGCGGGCCGCGATGACGGCGAGCTCGCGTCGCGCCCGTTCGTTCGTCGTGCCGGGGCGGCGGCGCGCGAAGACGGTGATCCCGCGCGCGCCGCGGTCGTCGTTCCACCCCTGCCCGGAGCGGAACGGGCACGCGGAGACCGGCATGTAGACGTCGTTGTCGTGCGGATACTGCGGGACGGGAGGCAGCACGCCGACGACGGTGTGGACCCGGTCGTTCATTTCGAACGCCTTTCCGACGATCGCCGGATCCCCGCCCAGCGCGTTCTGCCAGAAGTCGTGGGAGAGGACGAGGACCGGCGCGGCCCCGTGCCGGTCCTCGCCGGCCCGGAAGGTCCGGCCGAGAGCCGGCCGCACTCCGAGCAGGTCGAAGAACGATGCCGACACGACGCCGGTCCGCACGCGAATGGGATCGCCGTGCCCGAGCAAGGTGAACTCCATGGAGTGGTATTCGGCGATGGCGTCGAGCGTGCGGCTCTGCTCGGCGAGATCGCGGACCTCGGGCGGCGAGAACTGCGCGTCGTCGATCCCGGCGCCCGGGGCGGGCTGGTGGAGCAGGAGGAGCCGGTTCTCGTGCGCGAACGGAAGAGGTCGGAGGAGGATCGCGTCCACCGCCGAGAAGAACGCGGCGTTGACGCCGATGCCGAGCGCCAGCGTCGCGACGGCGACGGCGGCCGAGCCGGGGCTCCGCCGGATCATTCTGGCCCCGTAGCGAAGGTCCTGCGCGAGCGTTTCGAGGAGCGGGAGACCCCGGGAATCGCGGCACGCCTCGCGGGTCTGGATCCTCCCCCCGAACTCCGCGAGCGCGCGCCGGCGGGCCTCCCGGGGAGTCGCTCCGCCCTCGACGAGCTGCGCCGCGCGCATCTCTACGTGGAA
>DATFVB010000089.1 GCA_035260525.1 Thermoanaerobaculia bacterium | reverse complement strand
ATTCGGGGGTTGATCTCGCGGACCTGGAGCGCCTCCTCGCGCGAGGCGGCCCAGATCTCCTCCTGCGCGTTGTAGCAGAGGCGCATCGCCATCTTGTGGTGCAGGTTCAGGAGGTCGGCCGATTCCGTGAACCGCAGGGCGACGGCGTTGGGCAGGAGATAGGCCGCGTACTCGTCGGACGCTCCCCGCGCGCGGAGCGTCCCGATCGCCTGCCACGTGCGCTCCATCGTCTCGCGGTAGAGCGCGGCCGCCTCCGGCACGTCGCCGACGAGCATCGGCACGACGTAATCTGGTGCGTCCGAGAGATAGGCCGGGAGCGCCGGGCGGGACGCGGGCGTCATCCGGTGGCGCTGGTCCTGGGAGTCCGCGGTGTGGGAGAGCTTCTTGCGGAACGTGTAGCCCGGGTGGAACATCGCCCGCGAGATCTTTCCGTGGGTCGTGAGCGTCAGCGTCTCGCCCAGCAGCCGGTTCTTCCCCGGGTCGAGGCAAAGCGCGATCGCGTCGTCGTCGGTCATCTCCGACGCGGCGAGGCCCAGCACCTCCCGCACCGACGCGGCCAGCACCGCCTCGTTGTTCCGCTTCCAGTCGACGAGCCGGGAGACCCTTCCTTCCAGAGACGCGTCGAACTCGTCGCGGAAGCGCGCGCCGGATCGTCCGCGCTCCGCGACCGCCCGGAAGGCCTCGAACTCGGGCGTCTCCTCGAGCGGGATCGGGTCCTCCAGGACGTGGGCATAGAGCGGGTCGAGCGCGAGCACCTCGGCGACCATCCGGTCGACGACGTACCGCTGCTCGGCGGGCGCGTCGTAGGATTCGCAGAGCCGGCGGTAGCGGAACAGCGTGATTCCGGAGATCGTGTGGTAGAGGTACGCGAACGTCGCGATCGGCAGCACGTAGCGGGCGATCTCCTGCGCGCGCTTGCCGACGGCGCCGGCGAACCGCTGCGGCCCCTCCCCGCGGAGCCTTCCGGGAAAGAGCCCGAAATAGCGCTCGCGGCAGATCGGCGAGAGAAGTTCGGTCAGGCGCGCGTACGCCTCGTTCTGCAGCCGGGCGGTGCGCTCGAAGAGCTCGCGGCTCGCGCCGGAGAGAGGGGGGATCGCGAAGTTCCCCGCCTTCACCTCGACGTAGCGCTGCGAGACCTGCTCCGAGTTGTAGAAGGGATGGCTGTGGAGGAACGTCCAGAGGAACTGCCGCGAGACGTTGGAGATCGCGAACTGGAAGTGCGCGTGCTGGAACGTCGTGTGGTGCCCCGCTTCGTAGATCGACTTCGCCAGGGCGTCGCGCTTTCCGGGGTTGCGGGAAGCCTGGTCCTCGTCGACGACCCCCTTGCTCGAATAGCACGTCCGCGCGGTCGCGACGACGTTCTCGAAGGGCCGCGTGAACGCATGCGTGAGCCGGACGACGGGCGCCGGCGAGAGAAACGAAAACGGCGGGGTTTCGGGCGCTTGAACCGTGGACATCGAAGGAGCGATTTTAACCCGCATTGCGCGCGGCCGCGCCGTCCCGCGACCCTCTCCGCGGGGCGGGGCGTAAAATCGCGCCGAGGGAGCATGAAGACGCCGATCTACATGGACAATCACGCAACGACGCCGATCGACCCGCGCGTCCTCGAGGCGATGATGCCGTACCTGACGACGGCCTTCGGCAACGCCGCTTCCCGAAATCATCTCTACGGATGGGAGGCCGAGGCCGCCGTCGACGAGGCGCGGCAGAAGGTCGCCGAGCTCCTCGGGTGCTCGGCGGGAGAGATCGTCTTCACGTCCGGCGCGACGGAATCCGACAACCTCGCGATCATGGGCGCCGCGCGCCATTACCGGGAGAGGGGAAACCACGTCGTGACATGCGCGACCGAGCACAAGGCGGTGCTCGATTCGTGCGCCGAGCTCGAGCGGGAAGGCTTCGAGGTGACCGTGCTCGCGCCGGACGCGTACGGGCAGATCTCCCCGGAGCAGGTCGCGGGCGCGCTGACGGAAAGCACGATCCTCGTCACGCTGATGCTCGCCAACAACGAGATCGGAACCGTCCACCGGCTTGGCGAGATCGCCGCCGTCTGCCGTCCGCGCGGCGTCGTCGTGCACACCGATGCGGTGCAGGGCGTCGGCAAGGTCCCGTTCGACGTCGAGAGCTTCGGCGTGGACCTCGCCTCGATCACCGCGCACAAGATCTACGGCCCGAAGGGGTGCGGCGCCCTCTACGTCCGCGGGAAGAGCCCGCGGGTGCGGCTCTCGCCCCTGATCCACGGCGGCGGCCACGAGCGCGGCCTGCGCTCCGGGACGCTGAACGTGCCGGGGATCGTGGGGCTGGGGAAAGCGTGCGAGCTCGCGAAAGCGGAGCTCCCCGAGGAATCGAAGCGGCTGCGGAGGCTCCGCAACCGCCTCCACGAAGGGATCGTCTCGCGGATCGACGGCGTCCGGTTGAACGGCTATCCCCTTCCCTCGATCGACGCGGAAGGAAATCTCGAAGGTCCCGAGTGGCGGCTCCCGGGGAACCTGAACGTCTCGTTCGGCGGCGTCGAGGGAGAGGCGCTCATCACCGGGATCCGGGACGTCGCGGTCTCCTCCGGAGCCGCGTGCACGTCCGCCTCGATCGAGCCCTCGCACGTGCAGAAGGCGATCGGCGTTCCCGACGAGCTCGCGTACTCGGCGATCCGCTTCGGTCTCGGCCGCTTCAACACGGAGGCCGAAGTCGACTACACGATCGGCGAGGTGGTCCGCGCCGTGCGCGAGCTGAGAACGGCGGGCGCGGACCCTACGGATCGACGACCCGGCGCGATCCGCGCGGCGGATCCGCCGCGAAGCGGCTGATCGTGGATTCCCCTTCCGAGTTCCTCGTCTACTTCGAGAAGGTCCGCTCGCGCACGGAGAAGGTGGCGGCGCTCATTCCCGAGGAGAGGATCGAATGGTCGCCGGCCCGCTTCGCGAGCGATCCGTCCTCCACGACGGATCGCGCGGGATTCACGCTCGGCGAGACGGTCCGCCACATCGCCGCGATCGAGCGCTGGATGTTCGCCGAGAACGTGATGCGGCGCCCGAGCCGGTACGCGGGGTGCGGGCCCGATCTCGCGTCGGGCCGCGACGCGGTGCTCGCCGATCTCCGCCAACGCCACCGCGAGTCGGTCGAGATCTTCGGGCGGCTCTCGCCGGCGGATACGGAAGAACGGTGCGTGACGCCCGGGGGCACCTCGATCCGGATCGGCAAGTGGCTGCGCTCG
>DATFVB010000088.1 GCA_035260525.1 Thermoanaerobaculia bacterium | reverse complement strand
TCAACGGAAAGTGTGCCGAGGCGTTCCGCTTCTACGCGAAGGTCCTCGGCGGGAAGCTCGAGATGATGAAGAACGGAGAATCGCCCGTCGCGGATCAGACGCCGCCCGATCAGCGCGACCGGATCCTCCACGCGCGGCTCGATCTCGGGGACGCGGTCGTGATGGGATCCGACGCGCCGCCCTAGTACTTCACGCAACCGCAGGGGTTTTCCGTCGCGATCGGCCTCGAAGACACGGCCGAGGGGGAACGGATCTTCCAGGCGCTCTCCGAAGGCGGGACCGTGAAGATGCCGTTTGCGAAGACGTTCTGGGCCGAGAGGTTCGGTATGTGCATCGATCGCTTCGGAATCCCGTGGATCGTCAACTGCGAGAAGCCGGCTTAAAGCGCCCGGGCGGGGCACGACCGCGCATTCTTCCTGGTGGCGCGAGTCTCGCCGCTCGCGCGTCTCGGCAAGACTCGCGATACGCCGCCCCGGATTCGTTTTCAGCAGCCTGCTAGACTTCCGGCAACGATGGCCAGGCTCCGCGTCGCTCCGCCTTCGCACGTCCCCGACCGGGACGCCCGCTTGAAGCGGCTGACCCGCGCCATCCTCGCCGGAGGTGTCCTCGCCGCCGTCGTCATCTACGTCTTGGCGGGGCCCGAGCCGGAGAATTCCTCGGGTTACGATCCGATGCAGAACAAGATGTTCCTCCACGACCTCGAGCTCTACGGCGGGAAGGCGAACGTCCTCGCCGCCGAGTTCCGCGGCTGGTTCGTCGGCCTGTGGCAGGGAAGGAATCTGGCCTTCACGGTCGCCGTGCTGACGATCCTTTCCGTCCTGGCGCTGCGCTTCTTCGCCCGGCTCGCTTCCGACCCTCTCGATGACGAGGAGGATCTTCCGGAGTCCCCTCGACCGGGAACTTCGAGGATCCGCCGGATCCAATGACCGGCCGATCCGCGTCCGCCTCCAACGGCGGGAGCGTTCGGCGTCACCGGAGGTAGCCATGCCCACCGTGCCGGCGCCCACGCGCAAGCTGATCGCCCGCGCTTTCGCGGCCGTGGAGGACCTCGTCTATATCGGGCTGGGGCTGGCGCTGGCCGTCAGCGCCGTCGCTCTCCTGATCTCCACCGCGGTCAGCTTCGGCAGCAGGATCTTCACCGGAGACCTGATCGCCAACATCGTTCCGCTCCTCGACCGGATCCTCCTCATCCTCCTGATCGTCGAGCTCCTGTATACGGTCCAGGTGTCCTTCCGGGAGCACGCGGTCACGCCCGAGCCGTTCCTTCTCGTCGGCTTGATCGCCGCGATCCGGCGCGTGCTGGTGCTGACCGCGGAGTTCGGCGGCGCGGGGGCGGGAGCTCCCTCTCCGCAGCTCGTGCCCGAGCTCGCCGTCCTTTCGGCGCTGATCGTCGCGATCGCGCTGTCGCTGTTCGTGCTCCGGCGCCGGGACACGACGGACAAGGCTCCCAAGTCTTAGCTCGTCCAGGACCTCGAACGTTTCGAGGCGTAGCGCAGCCCGGTCGCGCTGCTGTTTTGGGAGCAGACGATCGTCGGTTCGGTAGTCAGGAAGAAATTTAGCGGAATCCCCACGTGAATTCAGGGAGTCTCCCAGCGGAGTCCCATCTTGAATCCGAGCTTCGTCCCCACGAGGCAGTCATCCGAGCATCCGAAGGATGTGAGTAATCCGACCGACCCGACCAATTATTTCAATATTGTCGTTCTTCCTCGCGCGCGAGGGGACGAGTTCAAAAACGAGTTCAAAGCTCCTCGATTTCGCCTCACTCTCGGGAGCGCGGTGAGAAAGAGCCTTGATTCCACGGAAGCTTCCCTCGACCGCTCGGGGGCCCGACGATCAAGACTGCTTCCCCGTGCCAGCCAGACTGATCAGAACCGCCCGATCTCGCCAGAGCCATGAAAGCTCACCCAAAAGTTGACCCCGTCGCTGCACACTCCGTACGGTTCAACCGCGCCTGGCGTAGAAGGGTTTCCAATGGTACTCAGATCGGTAGCCTTGAAGAGCGATAGGCCCCCATTTTCGTTCGTCACGAGGACCCTCTGGCCGTCGAACGCGGCCTGGATCGGGGCATTCAGGCCATTTTGATTTCCATTTCCGGCCGAGAAGGTCTTCAAGACCGTTCCATCGGAAGCGCGCACGACGGTGAGCGAGTTGTCCGCACTATTTGGCGCCCAGATGTTGTGGCCATCGAAGGCGGGGTATCCGGGGGCACTACCGACCGTAACGGTCTTGATGACCGCTCCACCGGAGTCGAGCTCGAGAAGCGTACCGGCGCCATCGTCGGTCACCCACATATTGCTTCCGTCGAAGACGATGCCCTCGGGTTGACTGAACCCCGTCGTTACAGTGCTGACGCTCCAGGGCGTCGTCGAGCCGGGAGTGACGATCGAGACACTGCCAGAATTTGCCGTCCAGATCTTGTTGCCGTCGAACGCGATTCCAGCCGAGTAGTCCCCGAGATTACTGGCGAGGGTGGTGACGGCCCCTGCTGCGGCGCTGGGATCAATCATATAGAGAGCGCCCGGGCCGGTCGCGCCGGTGATGAAGACGCGCCCCATCGCTACCAGGACGCCAACGGCTCCTGTCGCGCCCGTCCAGTCGTCGAGCTTCTTTCCGTCGCTGGCCCGCACGCGCGACACGTTTGAAGAATTAACGTTCGCCACCCAAATATCGGCGCCGTCGCTCTTCAGAAGGGCCGGT
>DATFVB010000087.1 GCA_035260525.1 Thermoanaerobaculia bacterium | reverse complement strand
TCCTCGAGCGCTTCGTGGATTTCGAGACGGAGATTTCCGTCGTCGTCGCCCGCGCGCTCGACGGCACGCTCTCGGACTTCGGCGCGATCGAGAACGAGCACCGCCGGCACATCCTCGACGTCTCCCGGGCGCCCGCCGGCGTCGGCCGGGACGTCGCGGCCGAGGCGGTGCGGATCGGGCGCGCGATCGCCGAGCGGCTGGACGTCGTCGGCGTGATCTGTGTCGAGTTCTTCGTGGACCGGCGAGGGAGCCTTCTCGTCAACGAGCTCGCTCCCCGCCCGCACAACTCGGGGCATCTGACGATCGACGCGTGCGTCACGAGCCAGTTCGAGCAGCAGCTGCGCGCCGTGTGCGGCCTTCCTCTCGGATCGAGCGAATACCTGCGCCCCGCGGCGATGGCCAACCTCCTCGGGGACCTCTGGGGAGAAGGCGAGCCGGACTGGGAAGCCGTCTGCGCGATCCCCGACGTGAAGCTCCATCTCTACGGGAAGAACGCCGCCCGTCCGGGGCGCAAGATGGGGCACCTGACGGCGCTCGCGGACACGGCGGACGCGGCGCGCGAAAAGGTGCTCCGCGCGCGGGAAGCCCTGGCTCATACGAGCGTCGTCCGATGATCGGCCATCCACCCTCACCCGGCTCGCTCGAGCTCACGCTCGACCCCTCGCCCGGCCGCCGTTGGCGGCCACTCTCTCCCAACGGGAGAGGTAGCGCCGATGCGTCGCTCCGCGACGCGGCCTCTTTCCGCTCGCCGGCCTCTCCCCTCGAGGGAGAGGCGGGGAGAGAAGGGCGCGAGCCTCTTTTCACCTCTCCCCTCGCGGGAGAGGTCACCGCGCCCAAGCTCGGCACGAGCGAAGGCGGGTGGGTGAGGGAGAATTGATCCCCCCGCGCGAGCCGGCGATCCGCGTCGTCCTCATGCCGAAGGATACGAACGCGCACGGCACGATCTTCGGCGGCGTGATCCTCTCCTACATCGACCAGGCGGGAGCAGTCGAGGCGAAGAAGCACCGGACCGAGTTCCTCGTGACGATCGCGATGCGCGAGATCGTCTTTCACCAGCCGGTGTACGTGGGGGACCTCGTTTCCTTCTACACGGAGCTCGTGCGCATCGGGAACACGTCGATCACGGTGCGCGTCGAGGTCGTCGCCAACCGCGGCAACGAGCCGGGCGTGCAGGTGAAGGTCACGGAAGCCGAGGTGACCTACGTGAATCTCGGCAAGGACGGCAAGCCGAAGACGATCCCTCGCTAGCGGGGGCGCGGCGACCTGCCGGGCGGCAGCCTTGGCGAAGGCGGATGCATCGAGCCGGACGGGCGCGGGCCACCCGGCGAGTCCGGATTCGCCTCTCCCTCGATGGGAGAGGCCGCGGCGCGAAGCGGCGCGGGTGAGGGTGATTCGCCGACTTCCCGGCCCCGGCCCCTCACCCTCGCGCCTGCGGCGCTCGACCTCTCCCACGAGGGGAGAGGTCGTACGGCGCCACCGCCGGAAACGCCGCGTTGGTTCGGAGATTTCGCGTTACTGAATTCTCTGGGCCAAAGCCGGCGACATCAGCCACTTCAGCTCCCCCGGAGGAGTCGGATGGCTGCCGGAAAAGGAGATCCGAGCAATCGCCGCCTTCTTCATCGGCACTTCCACGTCTTCCCGGCCCGTCACCGCCAGGCCGAGGAGGCGTCCGAGGTGCGGCATGTGTCCGACGAGGACGACGTCGTCCCAGCGGTCTCGTGCGAGCTCCACCAGGACCTTGCGGGGATCGGCGTTGGGGGCGAGAGCGGCCGATGCCGTCAGCGTCGCTTTCGAGAATCGCGCGGCGACGAGCTCCGCGGTCTGCTTCGCCCGCCGGAGCGGGCTGTGCCAGATCGCCTGCGCTTTCCCGACCTCCGCAAATGCCCCCGCCACGACCTTCATCACCTCGCGGCCCTTCTCGGAAAGCGCGCGATCGGCGTCCTTCCCGGAGGGCGCCGAGACCTCCGCATCGGCATGACGCAGGAGATACAAATTCATGAGTCGCTCACCTCTCCCGGCGGGCCTTCGCCGCGCCGAAGTGGCTTCGGCCACGCAGGCGGGAGAGGTCGCCGCACCGAAGCTCCGAAGGAGCGCCGGCCGGCGGGTGAGGGAGGTTTCGAGCAACCCTCCGGGAATTCCATCGACCGAGCGCCCCTCACCCGCGGCTTCGCCGCGGCCTCTCCCGCCGGGAGAGGCGAAAACGGGAGCGCCGCTCGTCCTCGCTCTTCAATTCTGCGGCGGCGGCGGCGGGGGCGGCGGCGTTTCTTCGTGAGCGCCGGGAATGTAACCGGTGTGGATGTCGCCCGTGGGCTCCATCGGGGCGTTCGCCGGCGGCGGCGCGTAATCCGGCTGCGGCCTGTACGCCGGCTCCTTCTTCACCGGGGCCGGCGGCGGTGTTGCGGGTTTGGCGGGCGCGGCCGGGGCGCTTCCCGGCGCGGCCGCGCCGGGAGCGGGGGCGGCCCCCGCCGCGGCTCCCGCCGCCGGGCGCGGAGCGGGCGCCGGGCTCGACCAGCGCGGAGTGAACCGCAGGGTCGCGGCCTTCGCGGCCATCGGCAGGCTCGCCGTGAACGTGGCCGACGAGCCCGCGTCGAGCGAGCCCGCCGAAACGGCCGCGGTCGTGCTCGCGACGACTTTGCCGGTCGCGTCCATCGCGGCGATCGAAAGAGCGACGTTGTTCGCCGGGACCTTTCCGGAATTGCGCAGCGTCCCCTTGACCGCCACCGCGTTTTCGGTCGGCCGCTGGTCGAAGTCCACGACGTCGAGCTTCGCGTCTCCCCCGGCGTCGGCTTCGGTCCCCTCTCCGGCGCCGGATTCCGGCTCGGCGCCCTCGAGCGTGTGGGTGACGTCCGCGTCGCCGATCTTCAGCCGCGCCTTCGCATTGCCCTTCTGGGCCCGGGCGGCCTCGACCGGCGTGAGCGCCGCCGCCGGAACCTCCGGCGCCTGAGCGGGACGCCGGGCCGCGCGCGTGGCCGGCAGGTCGATGTCGGCGGCGGCGACCGAGACGACGGTCCCGTCCTTCAGGGTCATCACCGCCTGCGAGCCGCGGAGCACGTACGGTTTCGAGAGCTCGAGGGTCTTGCCGCCCTTCAGGACGACGACCTCGTTGGCGGCCGCCAGAGCGGCGGCGCAGAAGAGCGACAGCAGGGCGACCGTGAGGTTCTTGGTCATGGCGGTATGGATCTCCTTCGGGAATTTTACACCGTATACTTTCTCCAATGCTGACCCGGCCGAAGTCCTCGCTGTCGGAGGAGAACCGCGCCCTTCTCGACCGCATCCGGCACAAGCAGTGGAAAACGCCCGCGGAACGCGACGACTGGCTGCGGCGGATGTCGTCCGTGCGCGGCCTGGCGCCGGAGGACGCCGCCTTCTTCCTCGTCGATCCCGACCCGGCCTTGCGGACGGCCGGCGCGGCGATCGTCAAGGCCATGCCGCCCGAAGCCGGCGCCGAGGTCCTGCTCACCGCGCTCGCCTCCCAGCCGGAGCCGCAGCGCCGCAAGACGTTCGACGCCGCTCTGCAGCTCCTCGGGGGAGACCTCTCCCCCGAGCGCGCCGCGGCGATCGCGGCCGACCCGCGCGCCGCCGTCGCCTCCGCCGTTCTCGACTGGATCCGGGAGAAGCAGCAGCCCCGTTTCCTCTCCGCGATCGAGCCGGCGCTCTCCGCCGCGTCGAGCGCCGTCCGCCGGCGGGCCATGGCCGCCGCGGAGGCGATCGGGACGGCGCAGGCAGCGCCGCTCGCCGTTCACGCGATCGCCGACGAGGACGAGGAAGTCCGCTTCCGCGCGGCGTCTCTCCTCGCCCGCCATCCCTCCGAGCAGGTGTTCCCGGCGCTCCTGAAAGCGTCGTCCGACACGTCGGCGCGCGTGCAGCAGGCGGTCGCCAAGGCGATCGAGCCGATCGTCGCCGCCGGAGCGCGCGCGTGGCAATCGCGCGTCATGCCGCTCATCTCCGACACGAACCCGCGCGTCCGTGAGAACGCGATCGGCATCCTGAGGCAGCAGGAGCCCCGGGCGGTCGTCGAGGCTTTCATCGGGTCCTTCAAGGACGTGTACGGCCCGCCGCGCGACCGGGCCATCCAGGTCTTCCAGGAGCTCGGCGGCCCGTTCCTGTCCGCGCTCGCCGATCGTGCCGATGATCCGGACCAGGGCGCGGCGAACCTCGCGGCGTCGATCGCGGTGATGCTGCGGTCGCCGGAAGTGGTGCCGCTCTGCGTGCGGTTGCTCAAGCAGCCCGACTGGTGGCTCCGGCACCGCGCGAGCGAGGCGCTCGCGACGATCAAGGACGACCGCGGCCTCGAGCCCCTGATCGAGATGCTCGACGACCGCGAGTCCGACCTGACCGCGGCGGCCGCGCTCGGGCAGTGGGGCACGCCGAAGGCCCTGCCGGGCCTGCTCGCCGCCTACAAGAAAGCGACGATGGACCTCCGGCTCGAGATCCTCGAAGCATTCTCGAAGATCCCGGACGCGCGGGTGCCGGCGCTCCTCCAGAACATCTCGGGAGTCGACCCCGAGCCGGTCGTGCGCGAGAAGGCCGTGCGTCTGCTCCGGGGGCTCAAAGGGGAAGGCGCCGAAGCCGCCGCCGAGATCGCCACCCTTTTCGAGCCCGTCGACCTCGCCGGGCTCTCCGAGGTGACGCTCTCCGACCTGCTGAGGCACGCGCGCGCGATCGAGGCGTCGGACCTGCACCTGGCCGTCAACGCGATCCCGCACGTGCGCGTGTACGGGGTGATGACGCCGCTGCCGCTCGCCCCGCTTTCCGAGGAGGCCGTCGAGCAGATGCTCCATCCCGTCCTCAGCGAGACGCAGCGGGCGGCGCTCGCCGAGAACCGGACGCTCGACTTCTGCTACAAGGCGGGACCCCTCGGCCGTTTCCGGACGAACATCTTCTACCAGCGCAAGGGGCTCGACGCGGTGTTCCGCCTGATCCCGGCGGACGTCCCGACGCTCGACGACCTCGGCGTCCCGCGCTCGCTCTGGGAGCTCGCGGAGTACTCGCAGGGTCTCGTTCTCGTCACCGGACCGGCCGGCTGCGGGAAGACCACGACGCTCGCGGCCTTCGTGGACCGCATCAACCGGACGCAGAACTCGCACATCCTCACCGTCGAGGACCCGATCGAGTACGTCCACCGGAGCCGCGAGTCGCTCGTCAACCAGCGCGAGGTCGGGACGCACACCGAGTCGTTCGCGAAAGCCCTGCGCCAGGCCCTTCGCGAGGACCCGGACGTGATCATGGTCGGCGAGATGCGCGACATCGAGACGATCTCGCTCGCGATCACCGCGTCCGAGACGGGGCATCTCGTCTTCGGAACGCTCCACACGGCGACGGCGCACGGCACGATCGACCGGATCATCGACGCGTTCCCCGCCGGCCAGCAGGGGCAGATCCGCCAGATGCTGTCGGATTCCCTCCGCGCCGTCGTCTCGCAGCACCTCGTCCCGCGCCGGGACGGCCGCGGCCGCGTCGCCGCGTTCGAGATCCTGCGCAACACGCCGAACGTGGCGGGCCTGATCCGCGATGCGAAGACCTTCCAGATCTCCTCGGCGATCCAGACCGGCTCCGGCGCCGGGATGCAGACGATGGACGCCGCCCTGCTCAGGCTCGTGCAGGAAGGCAAGGCCGATCCGCGGGCCGCGTACGACCGGGCGCTCCGGAAGGATCCGTTCGAGCCCTTCCTCGAGCCGGAGGGACCGGCGGCATGAGCGCCAACCCCAACTACAGCCAGATCGACCGTTTCCTGTCGATCCTCATGAAGCGCGGCGGATCGGACCTCCATCTCACCGTCGGCGAGCCGCCGATCATCCGGATCGACGGCGAGCTCGAGCGGGTTCGCTACCGCGTCATCGGCGAGGGGGATTACTACAACATGCTCTCGGCGATCACGCCTCCGGACCTGTGGGCGCGCTACCAGCTCTTCGGCGACGTGGACTTCGCCTACCAGATGGGGAACGAGGCGCGGTTCCGGACGAACCTCTTCAAGCAGGAGCGCGGGTCGGCCGCGCTCTTCCGGCTGATCCCCCCGAAGGTCCCGACGGTCGAGGAGTTGAACCTCCCGCCGGCGATCGCGGATCTCGCCGCCGCCTCGCGCGGGCTGATCCTCGTGACGGGACCGACGGGATCGGGCAAGTCGACGACGCTCGCCGCGATCCTCGACCGGATCAACCGGCGCCACTCCCGCCACGTCATCACGATCGAGGACCCGGTCGAGTTCGTGTACACGAACGACAAGTCGATCTTCACGCAGCGCGAGCTCGGCCAGGACGTGACGGATTTTGCGAGCGGCGTGAAGGCGGCGCTGCGCGAGGATCCCGACGCGCTGCTGATCGGCGAGATGCGCGACGTCGAGACGATCCGGATGGCGCTCACGGCCGCGGAGACCGGCCTCCTCGTCTTTGCGACGCTCCACACGAACTCCGCCTCGAAGGTCGTCAACCGCATCATCGACGCCTTCCCGCACGAGGAGCAGGACCAGGTGCGCGTCGTCCTCGCCGAGACGCTCCGTGCGGTCGTCGCGCAGCAGCTCTTGAAGAAGATCGGCGGGGGCCGCATCGCCGCGTTCGAGATCCTGCTCGGGTCCTCGGCGCTCTCGAACATCATTCGCGAGGGGAAGACGGGCATGATCATCACCCAGATCCAGACCGGCCGGAACCGCGGGATGGTGATGATGGACCAGTCGCTCCAGGAGCTCGTCAAGTCCGGAACGATCTCGGCCCAGGACGCCTTCGAGCACGCCTTCGAGAAGGATCAGTTCAAGGCATGGCTCGCGGGGGCGGGGATTCAGCGGGTTTGAGCGGTCGGCCATTTCGCTGAAGAGCTCGCCGTCCTCCCGACAAACGGTCGCGTTCGAAGCCGCCGCGATCACCCTGCACCTCATGCTCGCCCTGACGCTTCGGGCGACGGCGTGGCCCGAGGTGACGACGCCGGCGTATCTCTGGTCGCGCGGCCTCCTGATGTACCGCGACATCAAGTTCGTCCACACGCCGGGGATGATGGGGTTGCTCGCGCTCGCGTTCCATTTCTTCGGCGTCCACGCGACGGTCCTCCGTGGATTTGCCCTGATCGGACCGCTCGCCGCCCACGGCTTCCTTCTGGCTGAAACCCGGGGCTTCGCCCTCGCCCACCGCTCGATCGCCTCGATCTTTCTCCTGAGCTTCCTCTACGGGTGGCAGGGGAACTCGGTGTGGCCGGTGCCTCTGCTCGCGGCTTTTGCGATCCCGGTAGCGCTCGCCCTCGAACGCGGGTCCTGGGCCCGGGCGGGGCTCCTCATTGGCACCATGATTCTCATCAAGCAGACGAGCGCATATCTTCTGCTCGTCGTCCTCGTTGCCGTCGTTCTCTCCCGGCATCTTCGCCGGGCCGCACGGGTGCTCGCGATCGCCTCGCTCCCCTATTTCGCCGCGG
>DATFVB010000086.1 GCA_035260525.1 Thermoanaerobaculia bacterium | reverse complement strand
CCCCACCCGGTAAAGAAGGGAAGATACGTGCGAACACGCCGGTCGCGCCGCCGATTCTCGAGCTCACCCGAATCCGGATCCTCGCCTTCTTCCGCGAGCCGGGCGCCGTGTTCTGGGTCTTCGTCTTCCCGATCCTGATGGGCCTCGCGCTCGGCTTCGCGTTCCGCGAGAAACCGCCGGAGAAGATCCCGGTCGGGATCGAGTCCGGCGCGCTCCCGCCGCAGATCCTCTCGGCCGTCGAAAGGGACGCGGACCTCGCCGTGCGCGAGTTCGCCGACGAGAGCGAGGCGCGCCGCGCCCTGACGTTCGGGAAGATCGCGCTCCTCGTCGAGCCGGGGACGCCGCTCCGCTTCCGGTACGATCCGAGCCGCCCGGAGGCGCGCACGGCGCGGCTCGCGCTCGACCACGCGGTGCAGCGCGCCGCGGGCGCTCCCGAGCCGATGCCCTCCCGTCCCGAGCTCGTCCGCGAGAAGGGCTCGCGCTACATCGATTTCCTCCTCCCCGGAATCCTGGGCCTGAACCTCATGGGCACCGGCATGTGGGGGATCGGTTTCTCGGTCCTGACCTCGCGGATCAAGAAGACGCTGAAGCTCCTCGCCGCCACGCCGATGAGCAAGCGCGACTACCTGCTCTCGCACCTCCTCGGCCGGAGCGTGTTCCTCGTTTTCGAGGTGCCGTTCATCCTGCTCTTCGGCGTGCTCGTCTTCGGCGTCCCGATCCGCGGGTCGATCCTGTCGCTCGCGGCGCTCTGCGTCCTCGGCGCGTTCACGTTCGCGGGGATCGGGCTGCTGACGACCGCCCGCGCGCAGACGCTCGAGACGGGCTCGGGCCTCATGAACCTCGTCATGATCCCGATGTGGCTCCTCTCCGGGTCGTTCTTCTCGGCCGACCGGTTTCCGAAGGCGATCCAGCCGTTCATCCAGGCGCTTCCGCTCACGGCGCTGAACAACGCGCTGCGCGCCGTGATGCTCGAGGGGAAGTCCCTCGCGTCGAACGCCGGCGAGATGGCCATTCTCGTCGTCTGGGGAATCGTGACGTTCGCGGTGGCGCTGAAGATCTTCCGCTGGCAGTAGACGGCCGCACGGCTCGCGCGGGACGCGTTCGACCGCTGGCGGCCTCTCAAATCGCGAACCTCCTCCTCGGGCCGGCTGCCGCACTGGCGTACGGCCGCTTCGTCGGCCCGCGGAGACTTTTCGCGATTTGCCTGCGCGGCTCGGGCTCGACGCCCTCGACCGCTCCGGAGCCCCCGGCCCGAGCAACCAGCGCGACCTCGCGCTGCTCGGATCGCGAAGAAAGCCAGTCGCCCTCACCTGTTTGTCATTCCCGCGAAAGCGAGAATCACATCGTGTCGGTGAGGCTGATTGCCGTCCTTTCCGGCGGACAGCTGCTCCCCCCGCCTCGCGCGACCGCCGCACGGTTGCATCGCGGCGGGCTGCCCCGTGCGATGGGCGCCCCGGAGAGCGTGCGATCGCCTTCGTGACGACAAGCGGTAGGCGGCCGTACATATTCGGGAGGATGGCTGCTATCAAACGGGATCCGTTTGCATTTACCCGTCCCGTTCGACCGAGACTACGGTCTTCTCCGCCATGCTCAAGACCGGAATGGTGCGAAAGATGACCGCAACGAAAGCATGTTGGTTGCTGGCTTTTGTCATTTGGGGAAGCCCGCTTCGTTCGGCTCCCGTGGCGTGGACGAGCAACGGTCCACCCGAGACGGTTGGCGGCGTCTGGTCGCTGGCGGTTGCCACCTCGCAGCCAACGACGGTCTATGCGGGAACCCGGGACGGCGTCTGGAAGAGCTTGGATGCGGGAGGTTCATGGTCGCCAGCCGGTCTCGAAGGATTCACGATCTTGTCGCTCGCGGTCGACCCCGCCGATCCTGACACTGTATACGCGATGGCCGAGGAGAGCTCGTATTTCGAGTATGGCACCGTGTCGAAGACAACCGATGGCGGCTCGTCATGGAGCAATTTGGTTTACCTCGGAAAATTCGAGTCGATGACGTCGATCTCCGTCGATCCTTCGGAACCCTCCGTCGTGTACACGCGATCCCTTTCGCACAACACTGGCGGATATCATCTGGCGAAATCGACGGACGGGTTCGTGTCCTTCACGAATGTGGATCCGGGCGCTCCCGGGAGCGTCGCCTCCTTCGCCTTGGACCCGCGGAACCCGTCGGTTCTTTATCTGCTCTATGGGCCGGGGGAATTCGAGTCCGATGACAAGGGAGAAACCTGGTCTGAAATCGGAGCTGGACCGGGTATCGGCAGAGAGAGCTTCTTGATCGCGGATCCATTCACGCCCGGAACGCTTTTCGGCGCCGGCGATTCAGGAGTGTCGCGAAGCGAGGATGGGGGACGCAGTTGGGCGCCCACTCCCTTCGTGGGTAAGGTCACCGCCGTCGTCGCCGACCCGGTTCACGCTGGAACCATTTTCGCGGGTACGGAGAACGGCGTTTTCGTCAGCCCGGATCGTGGGGAAACCTGGGTGGACATATCTTCGACCTTGCCGGAAGGAACTCTCGTGACCTCGCTCGCGAAGGGAACCGGAACGCTCCACGCAGGGAGTTACTTTGCGGGTGTTTTCGAGCGGACACCGCCGATTCGATCGGTCCCCGTGATGCCGGGCCCGCGAACGTCGCCCGCCGTCGTTCACCGTCGACCGTAGCGTAGCGGTCTACCGCGTCGAAAAAACGAAAACCCCGCTTGCGCGGGGCTTCGACTTTCAGACTTTCGACTCTGTGACTTTTCGACACTCTTACGGCGCCAACGTCACCTTGTCCGGGTCGAGCATGTCGCCCTTCAACTCCCCGCGGATCTGGACGCGCTGTCCGGCGTACTTCTCGAGCTTGTGCTGGTCCTTCAGGTTGTAGGTGCGGTTCCCCTCGCGGTCGGCGAGGACGTATTTCGCGCCCCCCTCGACGCACGCCTTCACGCACGCCGCGTCGGAGAATCGCGCCACCCCGCCGTGCTTGTCCTGCATCGCCGAATGGTCGAGGCCGCACATGCTGTCGCTGACGTATCCGGTGACGACGACGTCGTCGCTCGCGCGCGAGATCCCCGCCCACGCCGCGGCGATGACCAGGACGCCGATTCCGGCCATGGCTTTTTTCATCACACGTACCTCCACCGGTCCAGGCAGCACTTTTCGTGCCACGAGATGGCAAGTCTCGGCAAAGTAATGACATAATACCGCCGGCGCGGACATGAACTCGATTCGTCGAACCCGGTACGCCGCTGACTTTCCGCCGGACGTCCGCCCCCTCGCGCGGCGCGCCGGCATCTCGTTGCAGCAATCGGCATCGTGCCGCTCCGCGGCCCCCGCCGTCGCCGAGCTCGAAGCTCGATGAGTCTGTTTCTTTCCGCCGCCGACGTCCGGCGGCTCCTCCCGATGGCCGAGGCGATCGAGGCGATGGCGGACGCGTTTCGCGCGCTCTCCGACGGAAAGGCGCTGCTGCCGCTCCGCACGATCGTCTGGACACCGGACCGACGCGGGGGCCTCGGCCTGATGCCCGGCTACCTTCCGGGACGGTTCGGCGCGAAGGTCGTCACGGTGTTCCCCGGCAACCACGCAACGGAGCTCGATTCCCACCAGGGGGTCGTGCTTCTGTTCGAGGGAGAACGCGGCCGGCTCCTCGCGATCGCCGACGCGACCGAGATCACCGCGATCCGCACGGCCGCCGTCTCCGCCCTCGCGACGCGCCTGCTCGCCCGCGAGGACGCGGGCGACCTCGCGATCTTCGGGTCGGGCACGCAGGCGCGGACGCATCTGGCCGCGATGCTCGCCGTGCGCCGCATTCGCCGCGTTCGGGTCTGGAGCCTGTCGGTCGAGGCCGCGCGCGCGTTCGCGGACCGCGAGGGGAAGCGCCACGGCATCGCGATCGAGACGCCGGATTCCGCCGAGGCGGCGGCGCGGGACGCCGAAATCCTCTGCACGACGACCTCCTCGCGCGACCCGTTCCTCCGCGCGGATTGGCTCTCGCCGGGCGCTCACGTCAACGCCGTGGGATCGAGCGTCGCGACGGCGCGCGAGCTCGAAGGCGCGGCGGTCGCCCGGTGCGCGCTCTTCGTGGATCGCCGGGAGTCGACGGTGAACGAGTCGGGAGACTTCCTCTTCGCGAAAGCGGAAGGGGCGATCGGCGACGACCACATCCGCGGCGAGATCGGCGACGTGCTCACGGGGCGGACCCCGGGGCGCCGTTCGGCCGGCGAGATCACGCTCTTCAAGTCGCTCGGCCTCGCAATCGAGGACGTCGCCGCCGCCGAGCACGTCTGGCGGCGAGCCACGGAAGTGGGCGCCGGGGTCGAGATCGACGCGAGCGGGCGGCGCGAGGCGTGACGCCGGTCTCCCCCGTCTCCCTCGAGGAGATCCGCGCCGCGCGGGAGCGGATCGCGGGCACGGCGATCCGAACGCCGCTCGTGCGGTGGAACGGCGAGGAGCCGGCGGGTCTCGAGATCCATCTCAAGCTCGAGAACCTGCAGCCGATCGGCTCGTTCAAGATCCGCGGCGCGGCCAACGCCATCGGGAAGGCGTCTCCGGAGGAGCTCGCCGGCGGCGTCTATACCGCGAGCGCGGGAAACATGGCCCAGGGCGTCGCCTGGACGGCGCGCCAGCGGCGCGTCCCCTGCTCGGTCATCGTTCCCGAGCACGCCCCGGCGGCGAAGCTCCGGGCGATCGAGCGCCTCGGGGCGGCGATCGAGAAGAGGCCCTTCGACGCGTGGTGGCGGGTGCTCGCCGAGCATGGCTCCCCGGAGCGGCGCGAGCTCTTCGTCCATCCGGTGAGCGACCCGGCCGTGATCGCCGGCAACGGGACGATCGGACTCGAGATCCTCGAGGACCTGCCCGACGTGGACGCGGTCGTCGTCCCGTACGGGGGCGGAGGCCTCTCCTCCGGGATCGCCTGCGCGCTCCGGGCGCTTCGCCCCTCGGCGCGCGTCTTCGCGGCGGAAACGGAGACCGCCGCGCCGCTCGCGCCGTCGCTCGCGGCGGAGATGCCGGTCGCGCCCTCCTACGCCGCGAGCTTCGTCGACGGGATCGGGTCGAAAGGGCTCCTTCCGGAGATGTGGCCGATGGTGCGCGAGCTGCTGGCGGGGTCGATCGCGGTGCCGCTCGCCGCGATCGCGGCGGCCATCCGCGGCCTCGTCGAGCGCAACCGGGTCGTCGCGGAAGGCGCGGGAGCCGCGTCGGTGGCCGCCGCCCTCACGGGGAGAACCGGGCCCGGCAAGGTCGTGTGCGTCGTCTCGGGCGGCAACATCGACCCGGAGAAGCTCGCGACGATACTTACGGGCGGCATTCCCTGAGCCGGCTCCGCGCCCTCGCGCGTCCTTAATTCAGACGTCG
>DATFVB010000085.1 GCA_035260525.1 Thermoanaerobaculia bacterium | reverse complement strand
AAGCGCTTTGCGCTCGACAGAGCTTCGGCGCGATTCAGGCACAATGAGGATCTCCCTGCCGAAGCGAAGGCGGATGTCGCGCCGTAGCTCGCCAACAAGCGAGCGAAGGCGGACCGCTCGCCGCTCTCTCTCGACGAATCCGCCTTCGCCCTGCCAAGCGCTTCCGCGCCTGGCGACGCTTCGGCGCGATTCAGGCACGAAGACGATCTCCCTGCCGAAGCGAAGGCGGATGTCGCGCCGTAGCTCGCCAACGAGCGAGCGAAGGCGGACCGCTCGCCGCTCTCTGCCGGCGCTCCGCCTAGAATCCGGGAAGATGAAGCAGGTTTACGTCCTCGAGTCCATCCCGTCGCCCGGTCATCACTACGTCGGAATTACGGGAAATCTCGTGAAGCGATTCGAATCTCACGATTCCAGAGAGCTGCCGCAGCACACTCGACGTTTCGCGCCCTGGAGACTGAAGGTCGTTCTCTCCTTCACCGATGACGACAAAGCGGCGGCATTCGAGCGCTATCTGACAACGGGCTCCGGTCGAGCTTTCGCCAAACGGCACTTCGAATAGGCCGCACGCTACCGATGCCCGCTGCCCGGCGGGAACGTCCGCTCCGGATGATGCAGGCCCACCATGCGCCGGATCGGGCGCGGTGCTACCGTGGGTCCCGCAAAGGAGGCCACCCATGGCCGGAAAGACGAAACGAACCACGCACCGGAGCGTGGCCGGCAAGAAGCTCTACGCCGTGCGCGACGCGAAGGGGCGATTCAAGGACATCCAGACGTACGAGCGCGCTCACCGCGCCGATCTGAAGCGCAAGTCGAAGGCCGAGCGGTCGAAGTAGCCGGCATCGCCTCGCCGGCTGCGTTCAGCCCGCGAGGTGTTTGAAGAACTCCGCGAGCCCGCGGGCGGACCCGCGGCCGTTGAACATCACCTCGATCGCGCCTTTCGCGGCTCGTCCGCCGAGGGGCACGATCGTGACGCCGCCCGTCCTCGCCGTTTCGCGGACCGCCCTCGGCCGCCGCAGCGGCGCGATCCCCGCCTTCCGGCGCAGTCGCGACAGCTCCGGCGGGAAGAGCTTCACGCCGAAGCGCTTCCGGATCGCCTCGATGACCTGCGTCCCGGTCATCTTCCCGGCGAGGAGCATCTTCTGCGCCTCGCGCTGCGCCGACGCGCGGTCGATCCCGAGCTTGCGGCGCGCCTCGCGGATCGCGGGGAGGGGCACGTCCTTCCGGAGCCGCCGCGCGGCTTCCTTCTTGAGCTCCCGCTCGTTGAGAGACTTGTTCGCGCGAAGCATGGTCACGAGCTGTGTGACAAGAGCCTTATCGGCCATTTCCCTCTCCTCCCCCGGCAGCATAACAGGGCATGTGATATGACCGGACGGTCACCGGTCGCGGGCGGGGATGACGAGCATCACGAATCCCGTCACGGCGACGCCGGCGGACTCCCAGCGCCACGCGCCGGCCGGGAGCAGGAAGAAGCCCGCCGCTCCGGCGACGAGGAGGACGAGCCCGATTTTTCTCATGGAACGCGCGTCTCGTGCATGGCCGCTGTCGTAGGATACGCGAAATGCCGCTCGAAAAGACGCTCCGGACGCGGGACCTCGTCCTGTTCAACGTCGCCGCGATCGTCGGAATGCGATGGATCGCGCTCGCGGCGCACTCGGGCCCGTCGTCGCTCGGGCTCTGGGTCCTCGCCGCGCTCGTGTTCTTCATCCCGCAGGGTCTCGCGGTCACGGCGCTCTCCTCGGCGATCCCCGAAGAAGGAGGGCTCTACGTCTGGACGACGCGCGCGTTCGGGCCGCGGCACGGATTCCTCTGCGGCTGGCTCTACTGGGCGGCCAACATCACCTACATCCCGACGCTCGGAATGTCGACGGTCGTCTTCGCGCTGTACACGTTCAATCTCCGCTACGCGCATCTGGAAAAGAGCACGGCCTACACGGCGACGGCCGCTCTCGTCCTGCTCGCGATCGCGCTCGCTCTCAACATCATCGGTCTCCGGACCGGAAAATGGGTCCAGAACATCGGGGGCCTGGCGCAGTGGCTTCCCACCGCGGCGCTGCTCCTGGTCGGCGTCGTGGCGCTCGCGCGCGACGGGTCGGCGACGGCGTTTCCCGCGCGTTCCTTCCTTCCCTCGTTCTCCGACTTCGACACGATCTCGTTCTTCGCGCTGATCTGTTTCGGATTCGCCGGCCTCGAGCTCGCGCCGATGTGCGCCGGCGAGGTCGTCGACCCGAAACGCACGTTCCCGCGCGCGATCGTCATCTCCGGCATCACGATCGCGGCCTGCTACGGGCTCGGCACGGTGTCGCTCCTCTGGGCGCTCCGGCCCGCCGACGTCTCGATCATCGCGGGAGTGAACCAGGCGATCGCCGCCGCGGGCGCGCGCCACGGGATGGCGTGGCTCGGACCCCCGATCGCCGTCCTGATGACGCTCGCCGGGCTCGGGGGAATGGGCGCGTGGCTGATCGGCACCGCGCGGCTCCTCTTCGTCGGCGGTCTCGATCGCTACCTTCCGCCCGTGTTCGGACGGCTCCATCCGCGATGGAAGACGCCGCACGTCGCGCTGCTGGTCCAGGCGGGCCTCTCGGCGCTCTTCATCCTCGCCTCGGCGGCGGGCTCGACGATCAAGGAGGCGTATCTCGTTCTCGTCGAAGCGACGCTCATCACGTACTTCATCCCGTATCTCTACATGTTCGCCGCGGCGATCCGGCTCCGCCGCGAGATCGCGAGCTCGCCGGGCGCGATCTCCGTCCCCGGCCGGAAGGCCGGGTCGTGGATCTCCAACGGCGTCGGCTTCGCGACGACGCTGCTGGCGATCGGACTCGCGCTCGTTCCCCCTTCCGGAACGAAGAACAAGATGGCGTTCTTCGCGAAGGTCTTCGTCGAATCGTTCGGTTTCGTCGGGATCGGTTACGTTCTCTACGTCCTCGCGGAGCGGCGGCGGACCGTCGCGGGAGCGCGCTCGGGGACCGGGAGCGCGTGACGGGGTCGCGGCTCGCCGAACCAGCGGCTCGACCGCGCCCGCCGCCACCCCCTTCGCCTGCGCTCCCGCTCCCGCATCGCGGAGCTTTCGCCTCGGTTACTTCGGCGAAAGCGTTCCGCGATGCGATGGGCCCGAGAGCCCGACGCAGGAACGGACACGGGCCCCGGACCGCCGCGGGAGCGCGCTCGGGGATCGGGAGCGCGTGACGGCGCGCAAGGCCGCCGCCTCCCCACACTCCCAAGGATTGATCGCCCGCCGAGTCAAAGGCGCAAAAGCGCCTCTCCTTCCCGTAACGGGATCTCTCATACCAGGGATGGCTCCGAGTTGAGCGGCGCAAAGCGTCCGCTTCAACTCGGCGCCTGGTCTTCCTCTCGCGAAATCCGGGCGACCCTCACGGCGACAACGGGATTTTGAAGCTGATAGATTCGTTCCTTCGGAGGAACGACCGATGTTTTCGGAATTCCACAACGAACCGCTCACCGACTTTTCATCGGAGGACAACCGCCGGCTCTTCGCGGCCGCGCTCGACCGCGTCCGATCGAAGCTTCCGATCGAAGGCCGTCTGTACGTCGGCGGGGAGTGGATCGCCGCCGCCGCGACGTTCGAATCGCGCAATCCCTCGCGCAAGGACGAGGTGATCGGCCGCTTCGCGAAGGGCACCCGCGCCGACGCGCTGCGCGCGGTCGACGCCGCTCACGAGGCGTTCGCGACGTGGAGGAACGCCTCGGTTTCCGAGCGCAGCGGGCTCCTCGTCCGCATCGCCGCGATCCTGCGCGAGCGCAAGCACGAGTTCTCGGCGATGATGTCGCTCGAGGCGGGGAAGACCTGGCCCGAAGGCGACGCCGATACCGCCGAGGCGATCGACTTCTGCGAGTTCTACGCCCGGGAGATGCATCGGCTCGCGCGGCCGCAGCCGCTGACGCCGGTCCCCGGCGAGCGCGGCGCGCTCGAGTTCCTCCCGCTCGGCGTCGGCGCGGTGATCCCGCCCTGGAACTTTCCACTCGCCATCCTGGCCGGGATGACGACGGCGGCCATCGTCGCCGGCAACACGGTCGTCCTGAAACCCGCCTCCGACACCGCCGGCATCGCGACGATGTTCGTCGAAGCGGCGGTCGAAGCGGGAGCACCGGCGGGCGTGCTCAACTTCGTCACCGGACCCGGAGCCGAAGTCGGCGACGCCCTGGTCGAGTCGCCGAAAGTCCGCTTCATCGCGTTCACCGGGTCGAAAGCGGTCGGCCTCGAGATCAACGAAAAGGCGGCGAAGGTGCCGAAGGGCCAGATCTGGATCAAGCGCGCGATCTTGGAGATGGGGGGAAAGGACTTCATCCTCGTCGACGAGACGGCGGACCTCGACTCCGCCGCGGCCGGCGTGGTCGCCTCCGCGTTCGGGTTCCAGGGACAGAAGTGCTCGGCCTGCTCGCGCCTGATCGTCGTCGACTCCGTCCACGACGCGCTCGTCCGAAAGGTCGTGGAGCGGACGAAAGCGCTCAAGCTCGGCCCCGCCGACGATCCTGCCTCGAACGTCGGCCCCGTCATCAACGCCGGAGCGCAGAAGAAGATCCTCGAGTACGTCGCGGCGGGCCGGAACGAAGGAAAGGTGCTCGCCGGCGGCGCGCCCGGACCCGACTCCGGGTACTACGTCCAGCCGACGGTGATCGACGACGTTCCTCCCGGCGCCCGCATCGCGCGCGAGGAGATCTTCGGTCCGGTGCTCGCCGTCATCCGCGCGCGCGATTTCGACGAAGGGGTCGCGCTCGCCAACGACACCGAATACGGGCTGACCGGTTCACTCTATTCGAGCGATCCGAAGCGGATCGAGCGCGGCAAGCGCGATCTCTTCTGCGGCAACCTCTACATCAACCGCAAGTGCACGGGCGCGCTCGTGGGAGCGCACCCGTTCGGCGGATTCAACATGTCCGGAACGGACTCGAAGGCGGGGGGACGCGAGTACCTCTACCTCTTCACCCAGGCCAAGGCGATCGCCGAAAAAATCTGAGCACCCAGCGCTCATCGCCATGAGCGCCCGCCTTCGCGGAGCTTCGGCGGGTAGACTCCGAACTGAATCCCGAGCGAACGCGACGCGAAGCGCCGCGTGAGAGAGGGATCTCGGTCGCGGACTCCGGCGGTCGACCGAGATTCCTCCCGCCGCCGCCAAGGCTATGGCGGGCAAGCCGTCGCGTCGCTCCTCGAACTACCCCATGAGATGGATCTCGCCAATGCGCGATGAAAGTTGGGGGTTTGTCATCGCGAGGAGCGACACGTCCGCCATAGCCTTGGCGAAGGCGGAAGCGACGTGGCGATCTGCTCCCGGATCAGATGCTCGCATCTTTGATGCTCGCATTCTTCGAATAGGCTTCGGCCCGCGGCCTCGCAATGACCCTTTTTTCGGATCATCTTCGCCGACTTTGTAAACAATGACAGGGCCGCTCGCCTGACGGCGAAGGATCCCCGGCTGCAAAAAACCGCCCGGCTCCTCGGGGAGCCGGGCGGCGGATTTGCCGGAACGTGAAACGCTACGGACGGGCGGGCGAGCCCTCCCCCGTCGGGATCGGCGGGAGCTTGCGGCTCGCGAGCTCCGCGTTGAGCGGCCCGATGTCGCTCTTCGCGAGCGCGTCGAACTCCTTCGCGACGTCGGCGAGCTCGCGCCGGAGAGCTTCGACCCGATCGACCTGGTAAACGGCGGGCTTTCCCTCCCAGCTCATGAGCGCGCCGTAGACCTCGTCGAGGTGCTCGCGAATCCGCTCTTCGCCGGTGATCGCGCCTCCCTCCTTCGTCGCCACGATCTCCTTCTTGACGTCGTCGAGCTTCCCGGCGGCCGCGTCGAGCTTCTTCTTCAACGCGTCCCCCTCGGGCAGCCCCTTGGCCGCCCGCATCGCCGCTCCGCGAGCGGCGTCGACCCGGTCGTTGAGCGCGCTCATCTCTCCGAAGAGCGCGTGCGCCTTCATCACCGCGTCGAACTGCTCCTTGCGCTCGGCGGCGCCGTAGGGTGCCCGCCGGTCGACGACGACGTCGAATTTCTGCTCGATCGTCTCGCCCCCCTTCGTCAGCCTCGCCGTGTACGTTCCCGGCGGCACCCGCGGCCCGATCGAAGAATAGAACGCGAGCTGCGCCGCTCGCGGCACCCGCGGCGGAGGAACCTGCATCGACCAGAACACGCGGTTGACGCCGCGCTGCTTGCTGGCGGCGATCGAGTCGATCACCTTGCCCGAAGCGTCCAGGATCTCGAGCTTGATCGGCCCGAAGAGATGGCGGCTCCGCTGGTAGTACGTGATGACGGCGCCGCCGGTCGGATTCTGCCCGACGAACGTCGCGTCACCCTCGACCCAGCCGCCGCTGGAGGGCATTCGCTGCTGGACGGGACGGCCCGGGAGGAACATCGCGGTCTTCGAAAGCGAGGCGGGCGTGAGATGCCGCAGCGGCGTGATGTCGTCGACGATCCAGATACCGCGCCCGTGCGTCGCGAGAACGAGATCGTTGTCGCGCGGATGGATCTGGAGGTCGCGCACCGCGACGTCGGGGAAGTCCCCTCCCTTGAACTGCGCCCAGGTGGCGCCGCCGTCCGGCGAGATCCAGAGCCCGAACTCGGTGCCGAGGAAGAGAAGCGAAGGCTTGACCGTGTCCTCCCGGATGACGTGCGCGTAGCCGCGGACGCCCGACTCGGGTCCCGCGATCCGCGTCCAGGTCTTCCCGAAATCGGTCGTGCGGTAAGCGAACGGCCGCATGTCGCCCACCGTGTGGAAGTCGAAGGCCGCGTAGGCGGTCGCCGGCTCGAAGCGGCTCGCCTCGACCCAGCTCACCCAGGCTCCCTTCGGCAGCCCCGTGACGTTGCCGATGACGTTGGTCCAGTGCTTGCCCGCGTCCCGGGTGAGCTGCAGGTTGCCGTCGGAAGTGCCCGCCCAGATGACGCCGCCGTCCTTCGGCGACTCGCTCACCGAGTAGATGTTCGTGTATTCCTCCGCGGCGGAGTTGTCGACGGTGATGCCGCCCGACTCTTCCTGCTTCTGCTTCTCCGGGTCGTGCGTCGTCAGATCCGGCGAGATCCGCTCCCACGTGTCGCCGCGGTCGCGGGACCGGAAGAGGAACTGCGCGCCGAGGTAAATCGTCCCTTTCTGCGTCGGCGACGGGTAGATCGGCGCGTTCCAATTGAAGTGCAGCTTCTCCTTGTAGCCGGCTTTCGGCTGGATGTCGCGCGCCGTGCCGGTCTTCCGGTCATAGCGCGTGATGTGGCCGCCCTGCGCCTCCGAGTACACGGCGTCGGGATCGGACGGGTCGGGGATCGTCCAGAACCCGTCGCCGTTGGGGATCGGCGTCCATTGCGAGTTCGTGATCCCGCCCGGATGCGCGGAGTCGCCGAACCACGAGCTGTTGTCCTGGAGCCCGCCGTAGACCTGGTA
>DATFVB010000084.1 GCA_035260525.1 Thermoanaerobaculia bacterium | reverse complement strand
GCGCGCGCGATCGTGCGGGAGCCGTCGCTCTTCCTCTTCGACGAGCCGCTCTCGAATCTCGACGCGAAGCTGCGCGTCTACATGCGGACCGAGCTCAAGCGTCTGCACCGAGACATCCGCTCCACGATGATCTACGTCACGCACGACCAGGTCGAGGCGATGACGATGGCCGACCGGATCGTGATCATGAACAACGGGAAGATCCAGCAGATCGGGACGCCGCTCGAGGTGTACGACACGCCGGCCTCCCGCTTCGTCGCGGGCTTCATCGGGAGCCCCCCGATGAACTTCTTCGAGGGGGAAATCGCCGCGGACCCGTCCGGGAGCGCGGTCCTGCTCGGCGGCGGCGTGCGCCTCCCGCTCCCGCGGACGGATCTTTCGGGCTCGGTGGGCCGGAAGGTCTACCTCGGGATCCGACCCGAGCACATCTCGCTCGCCGCGAGCGGCCGCCCCATCTCGGACTCCGCGTGGGCCGCGCTCGGGATGCCCGCGAAAGTCCCGGCATCGATCGAGTTCGTCGAACCGCTCGGCCACCGCGCGATCGTCACGGCCGGGAGCCCCATCGGCTCCTTTCTGATGGAGACCGAGGTTCACGCGGCGATCCGGCCCGGGGAGCAGGTCGATCTCTGGTTCGACATGAACCGCGCCTATCTCTTCGACCGCGAAACCGACGCCGTGATGTGATGGAAGGCGCCGCCGGGGTGAGTCGCAAGCGCCAGCGCTGGCTCGGCCCGGCGATGCTCCTCCCCGCGATGCTGTACGTCCTCGCGCTCGTGGGCGTTCCCTTCGTCCTCGCGTTCCTCTACAGCGTCGGCGACGTCAAGGTCGGAAGCCGCGGATACCATTTCGTCGGGCTCCGCAACATCCGGTCCGTGCTCCAGAACCCCGCCTTCCTGACGGCGCTCCGGAACTCGTTCGTCTTCACGGTCGCGTCGCAGGTCCTGGTGCTGGTCGGCGCGACGATCCTGGCGCTCGCGCTGAAGGACGCCTTTCGCGGCCGCCACTTCGTGCGCTTCCTGATCCTCCTTCCCTGGGTGGCTCCCGTGTCGATCGGCTCGATCGGCTGGAAATGGATCCTCGACTCCCTCTACAGCGTGATCAACTGGGTCCTCGTCCGCCTGCACCTCGTCAACGCGTTCTCTCCCCCCATGTGGCTCGGCGAGCCGAAGCTCGCCATGCTCTCGGTGATCCTCGTGCACACCTGGCGGATGCTCCCGTTCGCGACGGTGATCATCCTCGCGGGATGGACCGCGATTCCGAAGGACATCCCCGAGGCGGCGGAAGTCGACGGGGCGAGATTCTTCCGGCGCCTCTTCCAGATCGAGATCCCGATGATGCTCCCGATCATCAACGTCGCGGTCCTCTTCGGGGTCGTCTTCACGTTCACCGACATGACCGTGATCTACATCCTCACCCGCGGCGGCCCGTACGACACGACGCAGGTCGTCCCGTCGCTCGCGTTCTTCACGGGCATCCTCGGCGGCGACCTCGCCGAGGGGGCGGCCATCTCGATTTTCCTCGTCCCGCTCCTCGTCGTCATCGCCTGGCTGATGCTCCGGACCGCGCGGCGCGCGGAAGTGACGTGATCGGCGGGCTGCGGGCGAGGCGGGCGGCCGCGACCGGCGTCCGGTGGGGGACGCTCGCGGTCTTCGGGATCCTCCTGGCGTTCCCGTTCTACTGGATGCTGATCACGTCGTTCAAGAGGACGGGGGACCTCTACGACCTGAAGAACAACCCGTTCATCTTCAACCAGCCGCCGACGCTCGAGCACCTCAAGTACCTCTTTCGGGAGACGCTGTTCCTCCGCTGGCTCGGCAACACCGCCTTCGCGGGACTCTGCGTCGTGGCGATCACCGTGCTGCTCGCGGCGCCCGCCGCCTACGCCCTGGCGCGTCTGACGGGGCGGTGGGGGGAGCGGCTCGGGATCGGGATCTTCCTGACCTACCTCGTGCCGCCGACGCTCCTCTTCATCCCGCTTTCGCGGATCGTCGCGTGGCTCGGGCTCCAGGACACGCTCGGCGCGATCATCGTCGTCTATCCGAGCTTCACGATCCCGTTCTCGACGTGGCTCCTCATGGGGTTCTTCAAGTCGATTCCCCGCGAGCTCGAGGACGCCGCGATGGTGGACGGGCTGACGCGATTCCAGGTGTTCGTCAAGCTCGTGATCCCGGTCTCGGTCTCGGGCATCCTGACGGTCGTGATCTTCAGCTTCACCCTCGTGATGCAGGAATTCGTGTACGCGCTGACGTTCATCTCGTCGGCCGCGCACCAGACCGTCGGCGTGGGCGTTCCGATCTACCTGGTCCGCGGCGACGTCTACTACTGGGGGTCGCTCATGGCGGCCTGCCTGATCGCGACCCTGCCGATCGCGGTGCTGTACAACGTCTTCCTCGACCGGTTCATCGCCGGGTTCACGGTCGGCTCGGTGAAGTGAACGCGGGCTGAAGGAGAGCCATGCTGGTCCGGGACATCATGAGCAGTCCGGTCGCCGCCGTCCCGCCGGAAACCACGCTCGAGGACGGGTATCGGATGATGCGCGAGAAGGGGATCCGCCACCTCCTCGTGTTCGACGGCGAGCGCGTCGTCGGCGTCGTGACGGACCGGGACCTGAGGCTCGCGACGAGCGCCCTCGTCCCCTCGCCGTTCCCGCCCGGCAGCCGGGTCGACTCGGTGATGGTCCGCGATCCGCTGACCGCCTCTCCCTCCGACCCGGTGGAGGACGCCGCGCGCGTCATGCGCGAACGCAAGATCGGGTGCCTGCCGGTGATGGACGAGAACGACCGGCTCGTCGGGATCATCACGGGCGTGGACCTCCTCGACGCTCTCCTGCGGATGACCGGCGTCGACAAGCCGTCGGGCCGTCTCGAGGTCCGGCTGCCGGACCTTCCGGGAGAGCTGGCGCGGCTGACGAGCTTCTTCGCCAGCCGGAACCTGAACGTCCTTTCCGTCCTGACCTACCCCGAAGGCCCGGAGCGGGTCCGGACGGTCCTGCGGGTCGGCTCGATCGAGACGCGCCTCCTCGCCGGGGAGCTGCGGCGCGCCGGGTTCGACGTCGTGTGGCCGCCCGAGAAGCCATGGCCGCGGTGATCTACCACCCCGCCTACGGAAGCTACTCGTTCGGCGATCGGCACCCTTTCAGCCCGCGGCGGGTCGAGATGGCGCTCGACCTGCTGAACGGGCTCGGCCATCCCGTGTCCCCCGCCGCGCCGCGCCCGGCCACGCGCGAAGACGTGCTCGCCGTGCACGAGGACTACTACGTGCGCCGCGTGGAGGCGCTCTCCCGCGGCGAGGCGGTGCCCGACGCGCCGAAGTACGGCCTCGGCACGGCCGACACGCCGGCCTTCCGCGGGATGGACGAGGCCGCGCGGTGGCACGTCGGGGGGACGCTCGAGGCGGCCCGCGCGATCGTCGAGGGGGACGAACGGCGCGTCGTCCAGCTCGGGGGAGGCCTCCATCACGCGCAGCGCAACTTCGCCTCGGGCTTCTGCGTCTACAACGACCTCGCGATCGCGATCCAGTGGCTGACGGGGAAGGGCTTCTGGGTCGCCTACGTCGACATCGACGTGCACCACGGGGACGGCGTCCAGCAGATCCTCTACGACGACCGCCGAGTCATGACGATCAGCCTCCATGAATCGGGGAAATTCCTCTTCCCCGGGAGCGGCGAGGTCCGCGACCTCGGCTCCGGCGTCGGGCGAGGGCTGAAGCTCAATCTGCCGCTCGAGCCGTTCACGGAAGGGAGGAGCTGGCTCGAGGTCTTCGACGCCGTCGTGCCGGCCGCGCTCCGTCACTTCCGCCCGGCAGTGATCGTCGTCCAGGCGGGAGCCGACGCCCACTATGCCGATCCGCTCGCCGACCTGATGCTCACGACGCGCGACTACGAGGCGGTCTTCCGGCGGATCCTCGCGCTGGCCGACGAGCTGACGGCGGGCCGCGTGCTCTTCACCCTCGGAGGGGGGTATTCCTTCTCGGCGGCCGCCCGGATCTGGTCGATCCTCTGTCTCCTCGTGCGCGACCTCCCGATCCCCGAACGGCTTCCCGAAGAGTGGGCGACACGCTGGCGCGACGCGGCCGGAGGCGATCTGCCGCGCGCTCTCCACGACCCCGATCTTCCTGCCGACGCCGTTCCCAACCGGGAGGAGATCGCCCGGAAGAATCGCCAGATCGCCGAAAGGCTGCTCGATGCGGCGCGCCCGTACTGGCTCTAGGAGCGGGCGCGGCGATGCATCGAGGCGGTCCGCCTCCGCTCTGCGGAGCTACGGCGCGATCAGTTGTGAGCTCGCGCGAGCCGTAGGGGCCGGTCGATGCCGATAGGATCGCGCCGAAGCTTCAGCGAAGGTGGAACGGGCGCGTGCCGCCCGCCGGCCGCTCGACGTACGGCTTTCGGTACGCCTTTGCGGCCGGCGGCCGACCCGCATCCCGTCCGCCTCCGCCAAGGCTTCGGCGGATCGAAGCATCGACTGCGCATCTGCCTCGAACGACGTAGCTGGCGGTCAATCCGCCATAGCTCGTCAGAGCGACGGCGGATCGGGCTCGCGCCTCGCCGCGCTTCGGCGTCGTTCCGAGGGAACGGGCATCGTTCCAGAATCACGCGGCAGAGGCTCGATTCGAAATGAAGTGACCGGAGGTCCGATGTTCAGGATCATTCCCGAAGGAGACCATTTCGCCGAGTACGTCCTGCTCCGGGACGGACAGACGCTGCAGCTCCGGACCGCCACGCCGGACGACATCCCGGCGGTCGAGGCGTTCATGCGGACCGTGTCGCGGCAGAGCCTCGCCCTTCGGTTCCTCGGAGCCGTCGCGGAAGTCTCCCGGTCCGTGATCGTGACCATGTGCGCGGGCGATCCTCGCGACAGCCTCTGTCTTCTCGCGGTCGCCGGACCGGCCGAGAGCCCTCGGATCGCGGGACTCGGCAACTACGTCGCGACGGGCGCCGGCGGCGGACGGGCGGAGGTCGCGTTCCTCGTCCACGACGACTTCCAGGGACGCGGGATCAGCACGCTCCTCCTCGAGCGGCTGGCCGGGATCGCCGCGGCCAACGGGTTCCTCGGGTTCGAGGCGGAGGTGCTCTCGGAGAACCAGGCGATGATCAACGTCTTTCGCGACTCCGGATTCGAGGTCGTGCAGGCGTTCGGGGGCTCGGGCGTCGTCCACGTGCGTTTTCCCGTCGGCGGCCCGGCGTCGCTCCGCGAGCGCGTCGAGCTGCGCGACCGCGTCGCGGCGGCGAACTCGCTCCTCCCGTTCTTCCGGCCGCGCTCGGTCGCGGTGATCGGCGCCTCCCGCGATCCGGCCGCGATCGGCAGCATGATCTTTCGGGCGATCCTCCGCGGGAATTTCGCGGGGACGGTCTATCCGGTCAACCGGCAGGCGACCTCCGTGCACGGGGTGCGCGCCTTTCCGTCCGTGCGGGACCTGCCGGAGGCGCCCGAGCTCGCGATCGTCGCGGTTCCCGCCGAAGGGGTGCTGGAGGTCGCCCGCGAGGCGCTCACCGCCGGCTCGCGGGCGCTCCTCGTCCTCACGTCCGGGTTCGCCGAGTCGGGGCCCGCCGGCGCCGCCCGGCAGGCGGAGCTCGTCGACGTCGTGCGATCGCACGGCGCGCGGCTGATCGGTCCCAACTGCCTCGGCCTGATGAACACCGACCCCGAGGTGCGCCTGAACGCGAGCCTCGCGCCGGAGACGGCGCCCCGCGGACGAATCGGCTTCTTCGCGCATTCCGCCGCGCTCGGGATCGTGATCCTGAACTACGCGGCCGAGCGGGGGCTGGGCTTCTCCACGTTCGTCTCCGCCGGCAACCGCGCGGACGTCTCCGGCAACGACCTCCTGCAGTTCTGGGAGGAGGACCCGTCGACCGACATCGCGGTCCTGTACCTCGAGACCTTCGGGAACGCGCGGCGGTTCGCGCGCATCGCCCGCCGGCTCGCGCATCGCAAGCCCGTGCTGTGCGTCAAGAGCGCGCGGAGCCGCGCCGGGCGCGACGTCGCCCGGGCGCATATCGCGGCGGGAGAGCCCGAGTTCAACGCGGCGCAGAGCGATACGAACGCCGACGTGCTCTTCCGGCAGGCGGGCGTGATTCGCGCCGACACGATCGAGGAGATGTTCGACCTCGCCGTGCTGCTGGCGAACCAGCCGCTTCCGCGGGGAA
>DATFVB010000083.1 GCA_035260525.1 Thermoanaerobaculia bacterium | reverse complement strand
GGCGAGCTCACCGTCAGTGCCGGCGTCGCCGAGCTCACAATTGTGGTCATCCTCACCCGTCAGACTCAACAGCCATACGAACCAAGGCGCGTTGACGCCGCCGCCGTATTGGGCCGCAGCGAGAATGTGCCGAAGACGCCCGGGAACGACGGCAAAATGCTCGAAGGCTCCCTCTGGCAGGAGCTGTCGAAGGATCACGACTCGTCCTGTTCCTAGATCCGCAGCCTTCAAGACCACGCCGTCTGGGCCGTTCTCGGAAAACAAAAGGCTTTGTTCATCCGGAGCCAGCACGAATTCAGAGGACGCCGAGAAAAAGGTAAATTCAGTCGGTCGGGGATCGGCCCTGAGAACGCTGCTACCGATACTGACGAGATAGAGCGATAAACCGATGGATAGGCGACACAACGGGTGCATGATGACGAGACCTTGCCCGGGGCCCAACGGCCCGGCTTCAGCGGCAAGGCCGCAGGCCGAAGTCCGCTGCAAGCCGATGTTAGCCGCGTTTGCCAAACAGCTTCTCCGCGAATAGCCGAGCCTGTTCGAGGCCTTCGTCGGTGAACAGAACCGATTTGGTCTTGCTGACGGGATTCGTGATCCAGCCCTTCTCGTGAAGCCTGCCCATCACCTCCCAGTCCATGCCTTTCCACGCACGAAACTGATCGTGAAGGGTCAGATAGAGAAGGGCGAGAGCCGCCTCGTCAATCTTTGATTCATCGTAGGCCATGCTGAGCCTAGGCCTCCTTTGGCGCGCCCAACATGTAATTAGGCGTACTAAGCGAAACGGAGAAACGCGAACCGAGTCGGCCGAATTGGCGCTTCATGATTGCTCCATTTTAGAATCAAATCCCTGATTCCGCTCGTGCGTACCGATCGCTTCCATCTCCGCTGCCTCCTCATCGCGTGTCCTCCCATTCGGGGACATGGTCCGTCACAGGGCGTCCGCCGGGCTCCGCACGCCGCGGACGCCTCCCCGGTCCAGGACATGGGTGTAGATCATCGTCGTCGAGACGTCCTTGTGGCCCAGCAGGTTCTGGATCGTTCGGATGTCGTACCCGCTCTCGAGGAGGTGCGTCGCGAACGAGGAGGGTGTGGCAGGAAGCCGGCTCGTCGATCCCGGCGTCGCGTACCGCCCGCCGGACCGCCCCTCTGCACGACGCGCCGGTTGCCGCGTCTGACGCCTTTGCCGAATTCCGTTACGAGCGCGCTCGGCCGGCGCACTGCTAGGCGGCGACCACCCTCGACCGCGACACCCTGTCCGCCAATCCTCGCTGCTCCGGGTCGAACATCACTGTCAGCGCCAGGAGCCCCGCCGTCCCGAAGTAGAGCAGGACGACGGCGAAGCGCAGGAACGCGCGGCCGCCGCCGACGAGACCTCCGTTCTCCGAGACGAGGCGCACGCCGGCGGAGCGCTGCCCCATCGTCGCTCCGCGGCCGCACCAGCCGCTCAGGTAATACACGATCACCGCGCCGAGCGCGACGGCGCCGCAAAAGCCGACGAGCGCCCAGAACGCGAGGCCGCTTCCGGAGCGTTCGCGAAGGCTGCCATGCGTGAGGATCGCGATGAGCGCCGGGACGAAGCAGACGAAGGCGATCGCGGCCGAGAGAAACAGGTCCACGACGGCCGAGGCGATCCTCGCGCCGATCGGCGCCGGGTCGAACGTCTCGATGCGCGCCTCCATCGCGGGGGCCTCCTCCGCCTCGCCCCCGATGACGAAGTCTTCGAGCGACCGCGCGCGCCGCGGCCGGCCGCCGGAAAGCGCGGGCGCCGGCGCGGCGGCCTCGAGGGGAATGAATTGCGTCGCCGTCTCGGTAGGACGCGAGCCTCCCGGGACCGTCGCGATCATCGCCGTTCGGGTCTCGAGGTCCGGAGGCGGGATGACGGAGAACGTCAGCGTCGCGCTCCCGAGACCGATCGTGTCGCCGTCCGAGACGGCCGCCTGCCCCGCGACGCGGCGTCCGGCGACGAAGAGGCCGTTGGAGGAGCCGAGGTCGCGAATGACCGCTCGTCCCTCCCGGAGTGTCAGGAGGGCGTGCGAGCGCGAAACCGACTCCTCGTCGACCCGGATCCCCGCGCTGTGGCTGCGGCCGAGCACCACGTCGCCGTCGGAAACGGGGATCTCGCGGCCGCCGTAGCGCAGGACGTACGACCAACCCTGGCTCCGGGGAAGCGGCATCAGCGCGGGGCCCGGCGCATGCCGGGGCCGGCGAATTCGGCCGGCGGGCGCCGGGCGAGAAAACGGCCGGTCTCGCTGCGCGGGGAAGAGGCGATCTCCGCCGGAGTTCCTTCCGCCACGACCTCGCCGCCGCCGTGCCCGCCTCCCGGTCCGAGGTCGACCACCCAGTCCGAGGCGGCGATGAAATCGAGGTGGTGCTCGATCGCGACGACCGAGTGGCCGCGCGCGATCAGCTTGCGAAACGTCGCGAGCAGGACGTCGACGTCGCCCGAATGGAGCCCGGTCGTCGGCTCGTCGAAGAGGAACAGGTTGCCCCGCGGGGAGCTCTTCTCCTCGAGGAACGACGCGAGCTTCAGCCGCTGCGCCTCGCCCCCCGACAGCGTCGAGGTCGGCTGCCCGAGCGGGAGGTAGGACAGCCCGACCTCCGCGAGCGGCGCGAGGCGGCGCGTCACCTTCGGCAGGTCGGCGAAGAACGTCATCGCCTCGGCGACCGTCATCCGGAGCACGTCATCGATGTTCTTTCCCCGGTATCGTACCGCGAGAACCTTCGGGGAAAACCGCCGCCCGTCGCACCGGTCGCAGGTCACGACGACGTCGGCGAGGAACTGCATGTCGATCGTGAGGACCCCCGTCCCCTGGCAGGCCTCGCAGCGCCCTCCCGCGGTGTTGAACGAGAAGTCGCGCGGGGTGACCCGCGTCGCGCGCGCGCGACCGGTCGCCGCGAACGCGCGCCGGATCTCGTCGTAGGCCTTCGTGTACGTGACGGGGTTCGAGCGCGCCGACCGGCCGAGCGGCGACTGATCGACGAAGAGCACGTCGGAAACGTGCTCGAGGCCCCGGATCTCGTCCACGGCGCCGATCTCGACGGCCGCCACGCCCTTCACCCGCCGCTGGTAGACGTGGAAGAAGCAGTCGCGCAGGAGCGTCGACTTTCCCGAGCCCGAGACCCCCGTCACCGACACGAGGCGCCCGAGCGGAAGCCGCGCGGTCACGTTCTTCAGGTTGTGCTCGCGCGCGCCGACGATCGTGATCGCTCGCTCCTGGCCGCGGCGGAAGGCGACGACGTTGCCGGGGGAAGCGATCCGCCCCTCGCGCCGGCGCAGCGCGGCGGCGGTCCGGTTCTGCGGCAGGCGCCGCAGCGCCGAAGGCGTCCCGGAAAACAGGAGCTCGCCCCCCTTGGCGCCCGCCTCCGGGCCGAGGTCGATGACGCGGTCCGCGGCGGCGATCACGTCGGGATCGTGCTCGACGACCACCACCGTGTTGCCCCGATCGGCGAGCTTTCGCAGGATCGACAGCAGCAGCCCGGTGTCGCGGGCGTGGAGCCCGATCGTCGGCTCGTCGAGGACGTAGAGCGTGTTCGTCAGGGCCCCGCCGAGAGCGCACGCGAGTCCGATCCGCTGGGCCTCCCCTCCGGAGAGCGTCCGGGCGGCGCGGGAGAGGGTGAGATAGTCGAGCCCGACTTCGTTCAAGTAACGGAGGCGTGAACGGATCTCGCCGAACACCGAGGAGAGCGATTCGCGCTCGCGGGCCGAGAGCTCGACCCGGTCGAACCACGCGGCGAGCTCGCCGACCGGCACGTCGTTCAATTCCGCCATCGTCTTGCCGCGGAAGCGCACCCATCCCGCCTCCGGCACGAGGCGGCCGCCGCCGCACGCGGCGCAGCGCGTGTACGCGCGATAGCGCGAGAGCAGCACCCGCACGTGGACCTTGTAGCGCTTCGTCTCGAGCCACTCGAAGAACCCGGAGATGCCGTAGAATTTGCCGCTCCCCTTCTCGACGAGCGCCCGCTCGGCCGCCGAGAGGGCGGAGAACGGGACGTGCCGGCGCAGGGCGATCTTCCTTCCCGCCCGAAAGAGATCGTCGTAGGCCGACTCGTATGCGGGCGTGTTCCACGGGGCGATCGGCCGCTCGTCGAGCGTGAGATCGCGATTGGGGATGACCTTGTCCCAGTCGATCCCGATCACGCGGCCGAACCCCTGGCACGCCGCGCAGGCGCCGAGCGGGGAGTTGAACGCGAAGAGCGCCGGCGTCGGATCGCGAAACTCGCGGCCGCACTCGGGGCAGAAGAGACCGCGGCGGAACGTCTTCGTCCCGACGGCCGCCTCGTCGTGGATCCGCGCGCGCAGGGTCCCGGCCATCGCGAACGCGGCGGCGACGGCGCTCTCGATCTCCGGCGCGCTCTCCGGCGAGACCCGGAAGCGTCCGACGACGACCGGCAGGGCGCCGCCGGTTTCCCGGAGGAGGGCGAGGGCCTCCGGCTCCGAGGGGATCTCTTCGACCTCGCCGCCGGCGGCCAGGGCCCGGAAGAACCCGGCACGCTTGAGCTCCGCGAGCAGCGCTTCGGCGTCCGCCGCGGTGGCGCCGAGAGGGACGGGCGCGACGAGCGTCACGCGGGTGCCGGGCGGCAGCGCGAGGATCGCCGATGCCGCGAAGTCGATTCCGCCGCGCTTGGCCACCGCGCCGTCGTCGGGACAGACGGTTTCCCCGCCGTGCGCGAAGAGGAGCCGCATCGCGTCCGCGATCTCGGTCTGCGTGCCGACGGTCGAACGCGCGTTCGTGACCCCGTTCTTCTGCTCGAGAGCGATCGCCGGCGGAACCGGTTCGATCGAGTCGACGTCGGGCCGGTCGAGCCTCTCGAGGAACTGGCGGGCATACGTCGACATCGACTCGGCGTATCGGCGCTGCCCCTCGGCGTACAGCGTGTCGAACGCGAGCGACGACTTCCCCGAGCCCGAGACGCCGGTGATCACCGTGAGCCGGCCCTGCGGGATGTCGAGGGAGATGTTCTTGAGGTTGTGGGTCCGCGCCCCGACGATGCGGATCGGCTCGCGCCCCTTCGATGCGCCCATGGAGCTCCCTGGCCGTGTCAGGCCAAACAGGTATTCTCCGTCATCCGGCAGGGACGGTCAACGGCCCATCGCCGTGAAGCTCCGTTCGTCGGGCAAGCGAACCGCACGCGACGATACGCGCCTCCGAAACAGCTCGCGCCGCCGCTCCGCGCCCCTCACCCGGCCGCCTGCGGCGGCCACCCTCTCCCGCCGGGCGAGGGGAGGCGGCGGCTTCGCCTTGCTCACGGCTCTAGGTGGGGGCGCGCCGCGGCAGGATCGCGCTCCGGTCCGCGCGTCGTCGACACGCCAAACAAACCGAGTCGCGCGGCGCACCGGATTCGCGCCGCGTCCTTCAGCGCCGCGCCGCAAGGCGCCGCCTCCACTCTGTCGTCCGTCACGGACGACGTCAGCGAAGCGAGCGTCCGCCGCGGGATCGCGAGTCAGAAGTCGCGACGCGCCGTGCGGGTGACGCGGTGCGAATCCCGTCGGGAGCCGGTCGCCGCGCACGGTCCTGTAACCCTATCCGTCAACCGCGCCGAGCGGTCCCGACGGGGCGCACCGCGGCAGGACCCGCCCGCGGCGCGTCGCCTCCTCCGTCTCGCGATCCCGCGGCCGCGCGAGCGAGCCCCTCAGTCTTCTTCCTTCTTTTCCTTCGCCGGCGGGAACTCCGGCAGCACTTCCTCGACGGGCATGATCGCGCCGATTCCCTTTCCTTCCATCGTGCGGTTGAACGCCGGCACGTCCGTCCCGAAGACGTCGTCGAATTCTTTCCGCGTCTCGTTCAGACGCCCGTCCAGGAGCGCGAAGACGTCGCGCTCGGGCTGCGTCGGTCCGAAGTCCGCGTTTCCCGAGACGTCGGCGGCGCCGGTCGAGGCCTCCGCGTTCAGCCAGATGAGCTTCAGGTACAGGCCGAGCGGGCCCCGGAACGACTTCTGGTCTTCCTCGGAGATCGTCGGCTGGAGCAGGTCGGCCTCGATCGACGCCATCTTCTTCGCCAGCGCGGCGGTCTGGTCGAGCAGGCTCGCGTCGCCGTTTTCGGCGTGCACCATCTTGCGGAGGCGTTCGATCTGGAGCTGGCCCCACTCGAGCCGGTTGATCATTTCGGCCGCGGCGTTCGTGTCGCGCCAGATCGCGAGCGCGAACTTCGTTCCCTCCTCGACGTCCGCCTCCGTTCCCGCGGAATTCGGGTCCTTCCGCACCTCGACGGTCGTCGCGTACTGGCTTCCCTCGACGTCGAGCTTCACGGTGTACGTTCCCGGCGGCACGAGAGGCCCCTGGCCCGCCTCCTCGATCCCGTAGTAGAGGACCGGCCGGCGGTCCCTTCCGACGAACCGCTTCTCCTCCCGGACGTGCCGGTTCCCCGGCGGCGTCGCACGCAGCCGCACCTCCCGGACCGGGTCGTACCGGAGGTCCCAGTCGACGCGGTTGAATCCCTTCTCGTTCGAGCCGCGCAGCGACCGCACCTTGTTCCCGGCGGCGTCGTAGATCCGGATCGCGACGAGCGGCGGCTTCTCCTTCTCGGGGAGCTCGAACTCGCCGTCGTCCTTCTTCTTCGGCTTCGGGACTTCCTTCTTCATCCAGTAGGTGATGAGCGCCCCGTCGGGGCCGTTCTTCCCGCGCGCGGCGCCGACCGGGGCGTACGCCGGCTGGGAGACCGCCCGGAACCGGTACGCGGGGACCGTGGGAAAAAGCGCCACGTCCGCTTCCGGCTTCTTCGGCTCGTCCCACTTCTCGAGCGCGGTGACGTCGTCGAGGATCCAGAAACCGCGGCCGTACGTGGCGACGACGAGATCGCGGAAGCGCGGCTCGACGGTCAGCCAGTAGACGGGAGCGTGCGGGAGCTTCCCCTGGAGAGGAATCCAGCGCCCGCCGTCGTCGAAGGAGACCCAGAGGCCGTTCTCCGTGCCCGCGTACAGCATCCCCTTCCGGAACGGGTCCTCGCGAACGACGTGAACGTACGACAGCGGGCTCTTCGGGATGTTCCCGGCGATCCTCTTCCACGTCTTTCCCCAGTCGGTCGTCTTGAAGAGGAAGGGATCGAAATCGTCGACCTGATGGAGATCGACGGAGACGTAGCAGGTCCCCTTCTCGAACCGGGACGGCTCGACGGATTCGACGGTTCCCTTCGGGGGAAGCATCGCCTTCGGCGGCGTCACCTTCGTCCAGTGCGCGCCCCCGTCGCGCGTCACCTGGACGACGCCGTCGTTGGTACCCGCCCAGATCTCTCCCTTCGACAGAGGCGATTCCGCGATCGAGAACACGACGCCGGCGTACTCGACCGAGAGGTTGTCGACCGTGAGGCCTCCCGAGTCGCCCATCATCGACGGGTCGTTGGTCGTGAGGTCCGGGCTGATCGTCTTCCAGTGCACGCCCCCGTCGGTCGTCTCGTGGACGTACTGGCTGCCGACGTAAACTGTGTCGTGGTCGTGCGGGGAGATCGCGATCGGGAACGTCCAGTTCATCCGCAGCTTGACCTCTCCGGCGTTGGCCCCCATCGTCCGTTCGGGCCAGACCGACACGGAGCGGCTCATTCCCGTGCGGGCGTCCCAGCGCTCGACGACGCCCGCATAACACCCGCCCCACACGACGTTCGGGTCGACCGGGTCGGGAGTGTTCCACCCCGTCTCGCAGCCGGCGGTCGTCGTCCAGAGCGCCGGGGGAATACCCTCGCCCCCGGGGTTGCGGCTCGGCCCGCGCATCGAGCCGCCGTCCTGCATCTGGCCGTACACGTCGTAGGGGATCCGGGTGTCGGTCGCGACATGGTACATCTGCGCGATCGGAAGCCGCGTCCAGCTCCATTTCTTGCCGCGGGTCGTCGAGATCACGACGCCGATGTCGCTTCCGATCATCATCCGGCTCGGGTCCTTCGGGTCCGCCCACATGTCGTGGTTGTCGCCCGCCCAGTCGACCTGATCGGCCGTCTCGCCGCCGTCGTACGTCACCCCCATCGAGTTCGACGGGAAGTAGACCTCGTTGGCGTTGTCGGGCATCACGAGCATGCGCGTGTAGTAGTGCGGCCGCTCGTTCAAGAGCCGGCTGCGGTTGACGAGCTTCCATTCCTTGCCGCCGTCGTCGGAGCGCCACAAAGACCCCTTGTCGCCCGTCTCGATCAGCGCGTAGACGCGGTCCGGATCGCTCGCCGCGACGGCGACCGCGATCTTACCGAGCGGCGGATCGGGGAGGCCGTGCTTCTTGATCCGCTTCCAGGTCGTTCCCCCGTCCCGCGAGACGAAGACGCCCGACCCCGGGCCCCCGCTCTTCCTTCCCCACGTCTTGATGTCGATCTGCCACGTCCCGGCAAACAGGATCCGGGGGTTCGTCGGATCCATCGCGAGATCGGAAGCTCCCGTGTTCTCGTCGACGAAGAGCACCCGCTCCCACGTCTTCCCGCCGTTTTTCGTCCGGAACACCCCCCGTTCGGGCTGCGGTCCGTAGCAGGTCCCGAGGGCGGCGACGAAAACGGTCTCGGGGTCATGGGGGTCGATGATCACGCGGCCGATGCGGCCGGTCTTCTCGAGCCCCATGTGCTTCCAGGTCTTTCCGGCGTCGGTCGACTTGTAGACGCCGTCGCCGAGCGACACGTTGCTCCGGATGAACGTCTCGCCCGTCCCCACCCAGACCACGTTGGGATCCGACGGCGCGATCGCGATCGCTCCGATCGACTGCGCGTCCTCCTTGTCGAAGACCGGCTTCCAGTGGCCGCCGCCGTCGATCGACTTCCAGACGCCGCCGGAGGCCGCCCCGGCGTAATAGACGTTCGGGTCGCCGGGGACCCCGACGACGGCGCTCACGCGGTTGCCGGGAGGACCGATGAAGCGGAACTTGAGGTTGGCGAACGGTCCGGCCTTCTTCTCGGCCTCGGCCTCCTCCGGCGTCGGCTTCTCTTCCTCCTCGGGCTGCGCCGAGACCGTCTTCTTCGCCTCCTCCGGGAACGCGCGCTTCGGTCTCGCCGGCGTCTCCGCCGGATCGGAAGCCTCCGGCGCCGGCGCGCGGCCGAACACGGGGACCGCCAGGACCGCCGCCAGCACCCAGAACACCGCCGTGATCCGCTTCATGCGTCTTCCTCCACACGCGGCAGGCGCCCGCGTTCTCGCTCGTTTCGTTCGCCGAAAAGCGGTCGAATTCTATCGCGGAGGCGCAAGGTTCCACGAAGGAGCGCCCCGCGGGCGCACGGCGGCGCGCATGGTGCATTCGCATCCTCTCCGTCCGGATCGTTGCGATAGGCTAGGAATCGATGAAGAACGCAAAGACTTTCCTCGACAGTTTCGGCACGCGCGCCCGGATCGGCGCGGCCGGAGACCCGTACGCGATCCGCTCGCTCCGCGCGCTCGAGAAGGCCGGCTTCCCGCGCGTGTCGAAGCTCCCCGTCTCGCTGCGGATCCTGCTGGAGAACCTGCTGCGGCTCGAGGATGGACGCGTCGTGAAGAAGGACGACATCGCGGCGCTCGCGTCGTGGGACCCGAAGGCGAAGCCTTCGCGCGAAACGCAGTTCACCCCCGCCCGCGTCCTCCTCCAGGACTTCACGGGCGTGCCGTGCGTCGTCGATCTCGCCGCGATGCGCGACGCCGTCGCGGCGTGGGGAGGCGATCCGGCGCGGATCAGCCCGCTCCGTCCCGCCGACCTCGTCATCGACCACTCGGTGCAGGTCGACGTCTTCGGGAAACCGGGCGCGTTCGCCGAAAACGCCCGGATCGAGTTCGAGCGCAACGGCGAGCGGTACTCTTTCCTCAAGTGGGGACAGACGGCATTCGACGACTTCCGCGTCGTTCCGCCGGATACCGGCATCGTGCACCAGGTCAACCTCGAGTTCCTCGCGCGCGTCACCTTCGTCGAGCCGCGCTCCGGCGAAACGCCGCTGGCCTACTTCGACACGCTCGTCGGGACCGACTCGCACACGACGATGATCAACGGCCTCGGCGTGCTCGGTTGGGGCGTCGGCGGGATCGAGGCCGAGGCGGCGCTCCTCGGGCAGCCGATCTCGATGCTCATCCCCGAGGTCGTCGGCTTCCGGCTCTCCGGCGCGCTGTCGCCGGGCGCGACCGCGACGGACCTCGTGCTCACCGTGACGGAGATGCTGCGGCAGAAGGGGGTCGTCGGCAAGTTCGTCGAGTTCTTCGGGCCGGGCGTCCCGGCCCTCGCCGTGGCCGACCGCGCGACGATCGCGAACATGGCCCCGGAGTACGGGGCGACCATGGGCTTCTTCCCCGTCGACGACGAAACGCTCCGGTACCTCCGCTTCACGGGGCGCGACGAGGCCGTCGTCGCCCTGACCGAGGCGTATCAGAAAGAGCAGGGGACGTTCGGGCACGGCGCCGAGCCGGAGTTCTCCGACCGCCTCGAGCTCGATCTCGCGACCGTCGAGCCGTCGATCGCCGGGCCGAAACGGCCGCAGGACCGCGTCCCGCTTTCCGACGCGCGGCGGGAGTTCCGGCGGGCGCTCGCTCAGATCCTCGAGAAGAGCAACGCGAAAGTGACGAAGACCGCCGTCGAGCGGTGGGTGGGGGAAGGGGGAAACCCTCAGAAGCTTCCCGCCGAGCTCGACCAGCCGGAGGACCTCGGACACCTCAGAACGACGGCAACGCTCCCGCTCGCGGGGAAGACGGTCGAGCTCACCCACGGCTCCGTCGTCATCGCGGCGATCACCTCCTGCACGAACACGTCGAATCCCTCCGTGATGATCGCCGCGGGATTGCTCGCGAAGAAGGCCGTCGAGCGCGGCCTCTCGGTGCCTCCCTGGGTCAAGACGAGCCTCGCCCCCGGCTCGAAGGTCGTCACCGAGTATCTCCGCGAGGCGGGTCTCCAGGAGGCGCTCGACCGCATCGGCTTCCAGCTGGTCGGCTACGGCTGCACGACGTGCATCGGCAACAGCGGTCCGCTCCCGGAGGCCGTCGGGAAAGCCGTGAAGGACCACGATCTCGTCGCCGCGGCCGTCCTCTCCGGCAACCGCAACTTCGAGGGGCGCATCAATCCTCTCGTGCGCGCGAACTACCTGATGTCTCCCCCGCTCGTCGTCGCCTACGCGCTCGCGGGCCGCATGGACGTGAACCTGACGCGCGATCCGATCGGGACCGGCAAGGACGGCGCTCCCGTGCATCTGGCGGACATCTGGCCCGCGCCCCGGGAGGTCGCCGACACGATGCGCGCCGCCGTCCGGCCGGACCAGTTCCGCAGGACGTACGCGAAGGTTTTCGAGGGAGAAGCCGAGTGGAACTCGATCGAGGTGCCCGGCGGAACCCGCTACGGCTGGCCGGACTCGACGTACATCAAGTCCCCTTCGTTCCTCCACGATCTCCCGAAGACGCCGACTCCCCTTGCCGACATCCGCGGCGCGCGCGTGCTCGCGTTCCTCGGCGATTCCGTCACGACCGACCACATTTCTCCCGCTGGATCGATCGCCGCAGACGGTCCGGCCGGCCGCTATCTCGTCGCGCACGGAGTCACGCCGGCGCAGTTCAACTCCTACGGCTCCCGCCGCGGCAACCACGAGGTCATGGTGCGCGGAACGTTTGCGAACATTCGCCTGCGCAACAAGCTCGCGCCCGGCACGGAAGGAGGCGTCACGCGGCACCTCCCCGGCGGCGAGACGATGTCGATCTTCGACGCCGCCGAGAAGTACCGGGCCGAGGAAATCCCCCTGCTGATCCTCGCCGGCAAGGAGTACGGCTCGGGGTCGTCGCGCGACTGGGCGGCCAAGGGCACCCTCCTCCTCGGCGTCCGCGCGGTGATCGCGGAATCGTTCGAGCGCATCCACCGAAGCAACCTGATCGGGATGGGCGTGCTGCCGCTGCAGTTCGCCGCGGGCGAAAGCGCCGAGACTCTGGGATTGACGGGCGAGGAAATCTTCTCGATCGGCGGGATCGCCGACGGGTTCGCGCCCGGAAAGCTCATGCAGGTGCGCGCCGTCTCACCCACGGGGACGGCGAAGAGCTTCACCGTCCTCTCGCGGGTCGACACGCCCAACGAGGGCGACTATTACCGGCATGGCGGCATCCTGCCGTTCGTCTTGAGGTCGATGCTGGCGGCAGTCTAGGGAGACGCGCCGATGCATCGAGCCGGGCGGGCGCGTGCGCCACGACCCGCGGCCTTAACGTACGCCCCGGTACGCCGCGGCCGCGGGATCGGGCGCCCGCATCCCGCCGGGCTCGCGCCTCGGCGCGTTTCTCGTGCGTCGTCGCTCCTTCGTTCTTCACGCGTAACGGCTGGGCCCGGACCTGGCTCGTGCGCGCCCCGGACGAGAAAAGGCCGCGGCTGAACCGCGGCCTTCGAGCACGGTAACGGCGGAGGCGGAGATTACTTCCTCGGCATGCTCTGCTTGGAGGCGCGATACCCCGCCTTGATCGCGTCGGCCTCCGTCATGAACTTGCCGGCCTTCGTCCGGCCGTACCACGGATCGCCTTCGCGGTGGTAGACCTTCGTCGCCGTGTTCACCCAGACCATTCCCGCCGACGGAGGCGTCCGAACCTGGGGCGTCGGCGTCTCCGTCTCCTGCGCCGAGGGCGCCTGAGCAGACGGCGCCTCAGCGTAGGGCGCCGGCGGGGCCGGAGCCGGGGCCGCTTCGCCGCGGCGCGACGGAGCGGGCGGTAGGGCCGGAGCCGACGGAGCAGCTGCGGTTCCCGCGGCGCCCGCCGTCACGAGCGGCGCGAGCTTCTCGATCGTCTTCGCGGAAACTCCCACGCGGGACAGATCGGCGACGGAAGAGTAGGGCCGGCCGGCGATGATCTTCTTCGCCGTCGCGACGCCGACTCCGGGCAGCCCCTCCAGTTCTTTCTGCGACGCGGTGTTGATGTCGACCATGCCAGGGGACGCCGGCGCGGCCGCCTTCCCGGCCCTCGTGGGCCGAGCCGCGGCGGCACCGCCCGCCGTTACGAGCGGCCCGAGCTTCCGGATCGTCGCGGCGCCCACTCCCGCCTTCGACAGGTCGG
>DATFVB010000082.1 GCA_035260525.1 Thermoanaerobaculia bacterium | reverse complement strand
CGAGCGGCGAGAACAGCTTTCCCGCGACCCCGGAGAGGAAGAAGACCGGCAGAAAGACCAGGGCGACGAGAAAAGTCGCGTAGACCACGGCGCTGCGCACTTCCAGCGAGGCGTCGAAGATGACGTCGTGCGCGGGCCGCGGGTTCTCGAGCGAGCGGTTCAGGCGAAGGCGGCGATGGATGTTCTCGACGTCGATGATCGAATCGTCCACGACCTCGCCGAGCGCGATGGCGAGTCCGCCGAGCGTCATGGTGTTGACGGTCGCGCCGAGCGCGCGCAGGGCCACGAGCGCGGTCAGAAGGGAGAGCGGGAGGGCGATCAGGCTGATGAGCGCGGCGCGAAAATCGCGAAGGAATGCGATCAGGACGACGGCGACGAGAATGGCTCCGACGAGGAGCGTCGTGCGCAGGTTCCCGATCGCCCGTTCGATGAACGACGCCTGGCGGAAGAGGCTCGGATGGAGCGCCAGACCGGGCGGGAGGTGACGCGAAAGATCGTCGAGCGCTCTATCCAGCGCCCGCGTGACCTCGAGCGTATTCCCTTCGGGCTGACGAGCGATGACCATGACCACCGCGGGCTGGCCGTTCAACAACGCGTCGCCGATCGGAAACTCGGGACCGACGCGGACCGAGGCGACCTGCGACAGGAGAAGCGGCGTCGAGTCGCGCCAGGAGACGATGGCGTTCCCGATGTCATCGGGTCCGCGGGCCTGCGCGAGGGCGCGGATCGGAAATCGCTGGCCATGGATCTCGACCGTCCCCGACGGGCCGATCGTGGTGGCCTTCGCGGCGGCGGTTTCCACATCGGCGAGACCGAGGTCGTAGTTCCGGAGGGAATTCGGGTCGACGACGACCTGATATTGCGCGACCCGCCCGCCGTAGGTGACGACCTTCGCAATCCCGGGAACCGCGAGGATCCGCGGCGCGAGCGTCCAGTCCGCGAATGTGCGGGCGGCGAGCGGGTCGAACGGGCCGGTCGAAGTGAGACCGATGATCTCAATCGTGCTCGAGGCCGACGTGAGCGGAGCGATCTCCGGAGGAACGACGCTGGACGGCAGATCGCGGTTGACGGTGGCGATCCGTTCGGCCACGAGCTGTCGGGCGCGGTAGACGTCGGTCCTGTCCTGAAAAAAAGCCGTGATGCTCGAAACGCCCGGCATGGAGATCGACTTGAGAGTCTTGAGGCCGGGGATCCCGTTGATCGCGAGCTCGAGCCGGAGCGTCACGAGCGATTCCACTTCTTCGGCCGACAATCCGGGAGCTTCCGTTTCGACCGTGACCTGCGGCGACGCGAATTCGGGGAAGACGTCGAGCGGCGAGTGCGTCGCCGTGTAGATGCCGAATCCGAACAGCACGATCGCCAGGACCACAACCACGAATCGATTGCGCAGCGAAAAGCCGACGAGCCGCGAGAGCATCCTCAGTCTTCGGGTTTTGGCCGTTGCGACTTCAGCCGTTCCGATTCGAGGATCTGCGCGCCGGCAATCACGACGCGCTGCCCGGCGGAGAGTCCGCCGGTCACTTGAACTCGGTCCGGCGTCCCTGCGCCGGTGACGACGCGCCTTCTTTGAAAGACATTCGCGTCGGCAGCGACGTACACGTACGACCCGCCTCCCTCGAGGAGGACCGCGGATCGCGGGACGGTGAGCGCCGCAACCCCGGAAGTCGAGACCGCGAAGGTGGCCAGCATCTGGGGATGCAGGCGGCCGGAGGGATCCTCGATCGCGATGCGGACCGTGAAAGTCCGGGTGTCGGGATCTTCCGATCGCGAGACCTCGACGACTTTTCCTGAAAATACCGCGCCCGGGAACGCGGCAGACTTCACGGCGACATGAGCGTCGGGCTCGACTCGAGCGAGGTCAACGTCCGAAAGGCTGGCGAGCCCCCAGATCGCGGCTTTCCTTTCGAGTTCAGTCGATGTGGCGGAGAGCCCGAGGTTCGCGCGCTTGGCGTCCGCCTGTGCGGCGGCGGCTTGCGCCTGATCTCGTTCGGCGCGCGCCGCGTCGAGGTCCTGTCGCGCGGTGATTCCCTCGGCATAGAGGCGGGAAAGGCGCCGCAAACTCGCCTCGGCCAGCTTCCGTTTGGCGTCCGCGCTCCCGGCATCGTTGACCGCCGCTTGTTCTTCGGGCGTCCAGGGTTTTGCGGCGAGTGTGCCGGTCAAAGTCAGGATCTGGTCGAGCGTGGATTCACCGACCACGGCCGTTTCGATTCCGGCCTCGTGGACGGCAGACGGAGCGAGCCGAACGACGAGAGGCGTCGCCGACGGCTCTGCCGGAGGGGGTGCCGCATCGCCTCCGCCTCCGCATGCGACGTGGATTCCCAGGATCCCGAGGCATGCGAGGAGCCTGTACCCGTTCACCGTTGGCTAGGTTACATCCGTTCCCCGCCCGGTTCGAAGGGAGGCCGACCCGCCGATGAAGATCTCTTCGCCAGTGCGAAAGTACGTCTCCGGGCGGTCAGGGTTCGCGGAAATCGACGACGACCGCGGTGATGTTGTCCTTGCCTCCCGCGGCGTTGGCGCTGTCGATCAACCGCCGCCCCGTTTCCTCGGGCGGGCGCCGGAGAGAAAGGAGCGCCGCGAGCTCGGGCTCGTCCACCATGTCGGTCAGGCCGTCGCAGCAGAGCAGGAAGCGGTCTCCCGGGACGACGTCGATCTCGCGCACGTCGGGCTCCCAGGAGCCCTCGCGGCCCAGGCAGCGCGTCAGCACGTGGCCGAACGGCGACTTCGCGCGCACCTCGACCCCCGCGGCCTTCTGGAGCTCCTCGGCAAACGAGTGGTCGCGCGAGAGCCGTTCGAGGGTCCCGTCGCGCCAGCGGTAGACGCGGCTGTCGCCCGAGTGCGCGATCCAGGCGCGGTCCCCGTCGCAGTGCAGCAGGACCAGCGTCGTCGCCATCTCCGAGACGCGCGGATCGGCAGCGGCGCGCGCGATGATCGCGCGGTGCGCGGCGGAAAACATACGGCCGATCACCGCGGGCTCCGCCTCTCCGGAGGGAGAAGCGCGCTCCTCCCGCAGCACACGCGCGGCCGTTTCGACGGCGAGCCGGCTCGCGACGTCTCCCGCGCGGCTCCCGCCGACGCCGTCCGCCACCGCGAAAAGGCCTTCGTCCGCGTCGACGAGGTAAGCGTCTTCGTCGTTGCGGCGCAGGCGACCCACGTCGGTCACGCCCGCCGCATGCCAGCGGAATTTCATTTGGCGAGATCTTACCGCGAGGCGAGGAGTCCGGAGATGCCGGCGCTCGCGACGCCGGCGAGGCCCGCCGCGGCGGCCATCAGCAGCAGCCCGGGGCGCACGGCGTGCCGTCCGGATTCGCGCAGGCGTAGCCGGCGCGATCCTCCCCCGGCTCGAGGAGGGCGAAGAAACCGGAATACGGCGGCCGGGAGAGCTTCGCGGCGGTGTCGGTGCAGATCTCGTACGGCTCGTTGCGCGGGAACTGATGTCCTTCCTCGTCGAGAAACGCCTTCCCCGGTCCGAGATAAACCGCGCGATGCCCGCGGTAGACGCACCCCGCCGACTTCTCGAGCTTCCATCCCCGGACCGTCACGGAGGAGAACGCGTAGCCTTCGACGTCCTTCCAGTACGACTTCGACAGGATCTCGATGCCGTAGAACCCCGCGCGCTCGAGCGCCGCGACGAAGCCCTCCTGCGTGAGCGCCCCCACGAGGCATTCGCCCCAGAGCTTCGGGTTGACCTTGAGACGCGGGGGAACCTCGACCTCGGAGACGATGTCGGAGATCACGGCGCGTCCGTGGTCCCGGAGCACCCGCCAGACCTCCTCGAAGACGCGCGGCTTGTCGGGAGAGAGGTTGACGACGCAGTTCGACGTCACGCAGTCGACGCTTCCCGATTCCACCGGGATGCTCTCGAGAAAGCCCTCGCGGAACTCGGCGGCGTCGTACCCCAGCGCGGCGGCCACCTTCGGACGGTTCTCCTCGGCGACCGCGAGCATCCGGCCGGTCATGTCGACGCCGATCGCGCGGCCGGCCGGACCGACGAGCCGCGCCGCGATGAAGACGTCGATGCCGGCGCCGGAGCCGAGGTCGAGGACCGTCTCGCCGGCGCGGATCGCCGCGGCGGCGATCGGCGAACCGCACCCGTAGAACCGGTCGAGCACGTCCTTCGGGATGTGGCCGACGAGCGCGTCGTCGTACTTGGCCGGGCAGCAGAGCTCGGGCTGCGGCTTCTCGGCCGCCGCGCCGTAGAACTCCCGCACTTTCGCGCGCGGGCGGTCGACGTCGAAGGAGAGCACGCAGTTGGAGTGGAGCGTCAGGACCGGCTTCTCCGCGAGCGCGCCGTCGGCGGTGCCGCAGGCGACCGCGCCCTCTCCCATGGCGTGGAGGACGAGCGGCGCGGGATACCCGGAGCGGTCGTTGCGGCGCGCGGCCTTTTCCCGGCCGAGCTCTTCCATCACCGATCGCGCGAGCGCGACGGTGATCGGGTAATAGGGATCGTCGCCGAGAAAATCGCCGGTGAAGCACCAGGCGTGCTCGAGATCTCCCCCTCCCGTGAGAAAACGGAACGGGTCGCCCGCGAGCGTCGGCTTCTGCGCGATCGACGCGGCACGCAACCGCCGGATCACGGCGGAACGATCGAGGATGTCGCCCAGATCTTCCCGGGTCGCATCGCCGCACAGGAGGGCGGGTTCGTCGGCGAGCGCCGCCGACGGATAGATCTTCCCGTCCGCATAGACGCACACGGAATCCCAACCGGCGTTCCCGAGGTCGTACTTCACTCCCGGCACGCCGTTGACGCGGCGGCGAACGCTCTCGAGGTTGTCGAGCCGCACTCCCTCGGCATTTGCCGCCGCCGCGACGTCGCGCACGGCCGCGACCAATCTCTCCCGCCCCGGAAAGAAACCGTTATCGGCTTCGGCGGCGCGTCCCCGGCGGTGGCTCCACATCAGATGGTGGCTTTGCGCTCCGACGCTGCGGGCGATCGCCGGGAGCTCCGCCAGCTCTTCGACATTCTCGTCCGTCGTCACCGTCGTGAGAGAGACCGGGAATCCGAGATCCGCGAGGACACGGGCGCCGTCGAGAGCGCGCCGGAAAGTGCCCGCTCCCCGCACGGGGTCGTTGGTCTCCGGCCTCGCGCCGTCGACCGAGACCTGGAACCTCACGAGGCCGCGGTCGAGCGACGCCAGCCCCTCCCGCACGGAATCGGGGAGAACGGTCGCGTTGGTCAGCACGATCGCCTCGAGTCCGAGCTCTTCCGTCGAGCGCCGAAGGAGCGCGAAGAGGTCGCGGCGCAGGAGCGGCTCCCCCCCCGTCACGTAGAGCCGCTCGATCCCGAGCGCGGCGGCGCGATCGACGATCCGCCGCAGCGCGTCCGCATCGAGGCCCGGAGCGCCGCCCGGTCCGGAGGAAACCAGACAATGAGCGCAGCTCAGATTGCACGCGTTGTTGATCTGAACCCAGAGCTCCCGAAGGCCTTCGGGAGTCACGAGAGCGGATCGGCCGGCATACGGCTCGCGGCGAAATTCACCGGCCGAGAGAAATCCGGAACGATCGAGCGCGCGGAGGAAGTCGTGTACTTCGAGCCACGCCTTCCCCGCCTCGAGCCGCGCCTGGCCGGCATGGCGCGCGACGAGCGTCCCGAACGGAATTCCGGGTGTATCGACGAGCGCGTCGAGCAGCGCGGCCCCGCGGCCGTCCACCGCGATCCAGTTCGGATCTTCGGCGTCGATGGCGTACGTCACTCCGGAGCTCTCGAAGCGATGGAGCGGCGGCACGAACAGCGGTGTTCTCTCGGTCAGCACGGTCATGGGAACCCCTCCTTGAAAAGGGACGAAATCGAACGAGCCGAATCAGGCCGCCGCGGGAGGGGCGCGGCCGGGCGACACGGGAAAGAGAGGAAGGACCGACCACGAAGCGGGATCCGGCAACGGCTGAGATCGGTTCGAAAGAGCGCGAGCCAGAAGAAGCCGGTAGTCGTTCCAGACCGGGCTCTCCGCGCTCGTGCGATAGAGCCTCCGTACGTCGGCGAGAGAGTCCACTTCGTCGCGGCGCGCCAGGAGAGAAATCCCCCGCCCGGCGCGTCGAGCGGAAAGGACGAGCTTTTCGCACGCTTTCGGATCTCGAAGCGAGACGGCTGCCAGCAGATCCGAGTCCGGGCGCCGCAAGCCGATGAGATAAACGCCTCCGTCGCCGGCAGGCCCGAGGACGAGCGGCGCGCCGTCGCCTTCGAGTGCGACAAACGCGCGATCGAGCTCCTCATCCGAAATCGCGGGCGTGTCTCCCGCGACGACGGCGACCGGCGAAAAGCCGAGGGAAAACACGTTCTCGACGGCGGCGGCGAGCCGTTCGCCGAAGCGGGCGGGGATCTGCGCACACACGACGGCGCCTTCGCTGATCGGGCTCACCGAAAGGCGTTTCGCGCAGGCCGGCGGCGAAGAAATGACGAGCCGAGCGCCCGCTCTCTCGGCCGCCCGCTTCCAGGACGCGAGGAAGCCGGCGAAGATGCCGGACGTCGATTCGGGGTCGAGATCTTTCGCGCGAGCCTCGGCCTCCGGGCTGCGGGTGAATACGACGAGGGCTCGGCGCGGCGACGACATCGATCCATCATAAGGCGATCGGAGCCGGGACGAGGGTTCCCTTGAGAATTCGGCGGACTCGACGGACATCGTCCCGCCGAAACAAAGCGCGGCCGATCGAATGAAATCTCTGGGACAATGGCGGGAAAGGAGAGTCGAAAAATGAGACTCACGCAGATCGCTCTGGTACTCGCCGCAGGTTCCGGTCTTATCGTCGGCCCGGCGCGCGTTCGCGCGGCGGAACACCCTGAACATCCGAACGGCGCAAAACAGGTCTCCATCGACTCCCTCGAGAAGGCGATCAAGGAGAAAGTCGCCGACAAAACGAAGGAAGACGGCGGAACGTTCAAGCTCCCCGACGACGTCCTCGACAAGACCTGGGAGCTCGATCTCGTCAAAGTTCACCGCGACAAGCTCGCTCGGCTCGAGGATGGCCGATACTTCGCCTGCGTCGACATGAAATCCCACGGCGGAAGCGACGTCGTCGACGTGGACTTCTTCCTGACGGAGAAGGATGGGACGCTCGCCTTCTCGGACATGGCCGTCCACAAGGTCAATGGCGTGGCGCGTTACGGCTGGGAAAAAAAGGGGGACACCTGGATCAAGACCCCGGCCGCGAGATAATCGGGACATCCCGCTTCGCGCTTTTCGTTCCGGGACGTTCGTCCATCGACATCCCCCAGCGGTAGGTCGCGATCGGGGCGGTCGGATACCCGACGCTCCCGAGGATCCGCGCGGTTCCCCTGCGCACGATCCGGAACGACCGGCGCGCCCGGGCCCCGTTTCCCCGGCTCCGGGGCCTCGGGCCGTCCGAGCTCGCCGAGCAAGTCTCGACATCCGTCCGGAGTTCGTTTCTTGAGAACGACCGCGTTCGTCCGTACGATCGCACGTCCATGACCTCGATCTCGCCGGGCTCGGCCCGATCCGCTCGATGGGCCCTCGCGGTCCTGACCCTCATCAACCTCTTCAATTACCTCGACCGATACGTGGTCTCGGCGCTCGTCGAGAGCCTCCGCCATTCCGATCTGCACCTCTCCGATTTCCAGCTCGGGTCGCTGGTCACCGCGTTCGTCGTCGTCTACATGACGGCCTCGCCGGTCTTCGGCATCCTCGGAGACCGGGGGAAGCGGCCGCGGCTTCTCGGCGCGGGAGTCGCCGTCTGGAGCCTCGCCACCGCCGCCGGCGGCTTTGCCCGAAGCTTCGTGTCGCTCTTCGCGGCGCGCTCCGCCGTCGGGATCGGCGAAGCCGCCTACGGCACGATCGCTCCGGCGCTCCTGGCCGACGCGTTCCCCGCCGAGCGACGCGGGCGGGTCTTCGCCGTGTTCTTCTCCGCGATCCCGATCGGATCGGCCTGCGGGTACATCTTCGGCGGGTGGATGGACCAGCGCTTCGGATGGCGGGCGGCATTCTTCCTCGCGGGCGTCCCGGGACTCCTCCTCGCCATCCTCGCCGCCCGTCTCGCCGATCCGCCGGGCCGCGACGGCGTCTCCGGACCGGCGCCGGCCGGAAGCGGCGGCTCGCCTTTCCAACGCTACGCGGAGCTCGCCCGCACCGCTCCGTTCCGGCGCGCGGTGCTCGGCTACGCCGCGTACACCTTCGCTCTGGGCGCGCTCGCCTTCTGGACTCCGGCGTTCCTCGAGAGGGTGCGCGGGGTCCCGAGAGCGGACGCGACCATCCTTTTCGGCGCGATCGCCGTGGTGACCGGGTTCACCGGAACGTTCGCGGGAGGATGGCTCGGAGACCGGCTCCTTCGGCGTCGGCGGCAGGCGTATCTCTGGGTCTCCGGCGTCTCCGCCCTCGCGGCGGCCCCCGTCGCGCTCGTCGCGTTCACCTCGGCGTCGCGGCCGGTCTACGTCGCCGCGATCGTCGTCTCCGAGACGCTTCTCTTCATGTCGACCGGACCGGTCAATTCGGCGATCGTCAACGCGGTTCCCCCCGACCGCCGCGCCTCCGCGATCGCGCTCTCGACGTTCGCGATCCACCTGTTCGGCGACGTCCCCTCTCCGCCGCTGCTCGGCGCGATCTCCGACGCGACGTCGCTCGCGACGGCGTTCCTGATCGTTCCGGCGGTCATCGCGCTGGCGGGAATCATCTGGATCTGGGCGGCGGTGAAGGGCACCGAGATCGCACTCGAAATCTGAAATTCGAATCCTGGAATTCGAAACGAATCCGAGGGTTCGAAATGGGAATAACCGATACCGGAGATCTCGGCTGTCGAGATCCAATCAGCGGACAACGACGAGGCGCGGCGAGGCGCGAGCCCGGCGGGATGCGGGCGTCCGACCCGCGGCCGCGGCGTACCGATGAGCGTACGGTAAGGCCGCGGGTCGGGCGCACGCGCCCGCCCGGCTCGATGCATCGCCGCGCCGGCCTACGGCTTGAATTGCCGGATCAGGTTGAACCCGATATGCCAGTCGTTGTTGCGGAATCCGTTGTCGAACGGCCGTCCCTGGCGCTTGCGCGCCGCCGCGAAGTCGCCGGAGAGATACTGGTCGACCGTGGTCACCGTCGCGTTCGAGACGACGAGCGCGAAGCGGTGGCGGTAGAGCGTCTTTTCGATCCCGATCGTGAAAATGTCGATCGAGTCCGGAACGCTCTTGCGCTGAAGCTGATATTCGCCCTGCAGGTTCCACGAGCGCCCGAGCGCGACGGCCGCATGGACCGGCACGTTGAATGCCCGCCGCTCGGCGGTCGTCCGCGAAGCGTACGTGGGCACCGCCGAGACTTCGATCCGGTTGTTCCAGGCGTGGAGCGAGAGCACGCCCTGCGCGAAGAAGGACGTTTTCGCCTTTCCCCCCGGCAGGAGCCCGCCGGCTTCCGTGACGACGAGCGGATCGCGGCGGTCGTCGCCTCCGACCCGCAGCGCGGCGCCGAAAACATGGCCGGGCGGGACGAACGCGTACTTGGCGGCGAGCTCCCAGTCGTCCTGGATCCCCGAGCGGTAGAGCGAGAGCTCGCCGCGCTCGATCGGCGCGTAGGCGAAGCCGAACCCGAAGTCGGCGCCGGAATCGAGGGAGTAGAGGGAATGGGCGTTGCTTCCGCGCACGCTGCCGCGGAAGCGGTGGGTCACGAGGAACTGGAGCAGCCCGCGCGAGAGCGCCTGGTCCGACGGGAGGTTGACGACGAGCGATCCCTCCGGAGCGAGCCAGCGCTTCGGCGCCGCCGGCTTCGACTCCCCGGAATCGGAAGGCGCCGCCGCCGGGGCCGTCGCCGCGGTCGCCGCCGCGCCGCCCGGAGGCAAAGTCTCCTGGGCGTTGAGCCAACCCGCCGCGAGGACCAGCGCCGCGGCCGCCGAGAAACGAATCCTCATTGCCGACCTCCTGACGGCAGGCAGTCTACGGTGCGGCGAGCCGTTCCCGCCCTCTCTTAAGAAATCAAGATGGCCTGAGAGTTGCCTCCACCCGATCTCCCGGACTCTGTTCGATCCGAGTTCGAGGCGCCGCGGGACGCGATCGAGACCCGCCGTCGCTCTCACGAGCTAGCCGTTTTCGTCGATCCGAGGCGATCCCGATCGACAAGGCGACGAGGCGCGGCGAGGCGCGAGCCCGGCGGGATGCGGGCGTCCGACCCGCGGCCGCGGCGTACCGATGAGCGTACGGTAAGGCCGCGGGTCGCGGCGCACGCGCCCGCTCCGCCTTCGCTGAAGCTTCCTCCTTCGCTGAAGCTTCGGCGGGACGAGTCGGCGCGATCCTGTTGGCATCGACCGGCCGCTCCGGCTCGCGCGAACTCACAGCCGATCGCGCCGTAGCTCGGCAGAGCGGAGGCGGACCGGCTCGATGCATCGCCGCGCTTGCCGTCATCCCCGCCACGACTCGCCCGGCGAGAGCGCGACGACGCGCGTCGCGAGCCCGCGCTTCTCCACCTCGGCGCGGAACGCCTCCGCCGTCCCCGTCAACGCCGGGAACGTCCCGAAGTGCATCGGGATCGCCGTCGCCACCTTCAGGAGCTCGCACGCCTTCGCGGCGCTCGCCGGACCCATCGTGTAGAAGTCGCCGATCGGCAGGAGCGCGACGTCGGGGCGCAGCAGCTCGGCGATCAACGCCATGTCGGAGAAGACCGCCGTGTCGCCGGCGTGGTAGATCCGGAAGCCACCCACATCGACGACATAGCCGCACGGATCCGAGGGCGGATTCTGGTCGGTCCGCGACGTGCCCGACGAGTGGACGGCCTGCGTCATGTGGATCGTGAAGTCTCCGATCGTCTGCGTCCCCCCCTTGTTCATGCCGGAGACGTTCTCGTATCCCTTCTCCCCGAGCCAGAGCGCGAGCTCGAAGATCCCGCAGACGGCGGCCCCCGTCCGCCGGGCGAGGTCGAGCCCGCTCCCGCCGAAGTGGTCGAAGTGCCCGTGGGTCGCCGCGATCACGTCGACGCGCGAGAGGTCGAAGTCCTTCGGAAATTTCGGGTTCTGTTCGATGAACGGGTCGACCACGAGCCGCTGCCCGGACTTCGACTCGATCGCGAACATCGCGTGCCCGAGCCACGTGAGCCTTCCTTCGAACGGGGCCATCGCTCCTCCTCCGCGGCGCGCTCGCGGCCGCGAGTCAAACCTTCTTCACGTAGCGGAGCGTCTCGGGAACGAACCCGAGCCGCTCGTAGAGGCGGCGCGCGCGGGCGTTCCGGTGGAAGACGTTCAGCGTGAGCTTGCCGAGCCCGC
>DATFVB010000081.1 GCA_035260525.1 Thermoanaerobaculia bacterium | reverse complement strand
GACCAGGTCTTGACGACCTTCTTCTCGCGCGACTCGTTCAACACGTCGATCTTCTTCTTCAGGTGGTCGTCGAGGAACGGGCCTTTTTTGATCGAGCGAGCCATCGTCTACTTCCTTCGCCGGACGATCATCGCGTCCGTGCGCTTGTTGTTGCGGGTCTTGAAACCCTTCGTCTTCCAGCCCCACGGCGAGACCGGATGCCGGCCTCCCGACGTCTTGCCTTCGCCGCCGCCCATCGGGTGGTCGACGGGATTCATCGAAACGCCGCGGTTGTGCGGGCGCCAGCCGAGCCAGCGCGAGCGTCCCGCCTTGCCGATCGAGAGGTTCTCGTGCTCGATGTTGCCGACCTGGCCGATCGTCGCATAGCAGTCGATGAAGACCTTCCGCGTCTCTCCGGAGGGGAGGCGGACCTGCGCGTAGTCCCCTTCCTTGGCCATCAGCTGCGCCGCCGCGCCGGCCGAGCGGACCATCTGGCCCCCCTTGCCGCGCTTCAACTCGATGTTGTGGATCGTCGTGCCGACCGGGATCCCCCGCAGCGGAAGGGCGTTGCCGGGAAGGATGTCGGCCTTCGGACCCGAGACGACGCGCGCTCCGACCTCGAGACCGACGGGGGCGAGGATGTAGCGCTTCTCGCCGTCGGCGTAATGCAGGAGAGCGATGTTCGCGGTGCGGTTGGGGTCGTACTCGATCGAGGCCACGCTCGCCGGGACGTCCATCTTCTCCCGGCGGAAGTCGATGACGCGGTACTGGCGCTTGTGGCCGCCGCCCATGAACCGGGAGGTGATCTGGCCGCTGCTGTTGCGGCCCCCCGTCCGGCGCTTGGGCGTGACGAGGCTCTTTTCCGGCCGGTCGGCCGTGATCTCCGAGAACGTCATCGACGTCTGGAACCGCCGGCCGGCGGACGTGGGTTTGAACGACTTTACGGGCATCGAATCACCTACACGCCTTCGAAGAATTCAATGGGCTTTTCCCCCGCCGCGAGGCGCACGTACGCCTTCTTCCAGTCGCGGCGCTGGCCGGCGAACTTCCCCATCCGCTTCCACTTCCCCACCCGGTTGGCGACGCGGACGGAATCGACCTTCACGTTGAAGAGCATCTCGACGGCGGCCTTCACTTCGATCTTGTTCGCGCCGGGATCGATCTCGAAGCACACCGTGCGGGCGGCGTCCTTCAGGCGGGTCGACTGCTCGGTGATGAGCGGGCGGCGAATGACCTGATGCAGGTTCATGATCTCCCCTCGAGGGTCTTCGCGACCCGGGCGAGCGCCTCGCGCGTGGCGACCACGAACCCGTGGTTCAGGACGTCGTACGCGTTGACGCCGAGCGGATCGACGTGCTTCAACCCCTTCACATTCGAGAGCGCCCGCGAGAGGTTCTCGTTGTCGCGCGAATCGACGAAGAGCGCCTTCCCGGTGATCCCGAGACCGCTCAGGTTGCCGAGCAGCTCGCGCGTCTTGTGGGACTCGAGCGCCAGGTCCTCCAGGACGACGAGCCGCGCCTCCTTCACCTTGCGGGAGAGGACCGAGCGAAGCGCGTTCTTCTTCTCGTTGACCGAGATGCCCTGGGCGTAGGAGCGCGGGACCGGCCCGAACACCGTGCCGCCGTGGCGGTGGATCGGCGGGCGGCCGCCGCCCTGCCGGGCCCGCCCGGTCCCCTTCTGCTTGAAGGGCTTCCGGCCGGAGCCGGACACTTCCGCGCGCGTCTTCGTCTTGTGCGTCCCGCTCCGGAGACCGGCGAGATGCGCCTTCACGACCGCCCAGACGAGGTGCCTTCGGTACGGCTGCTCGAAGACCGACGCCGGGAGCTCCACGGCACCGACCTTTTCCTTCTTCCAGTTCCAGACGTCTACGCTCGCCATTTCCGTCACTCCGATTTCGTCGCGAAGGTGGAGCGGACGATCTTCACGTAGGAGTTGCGCGCTCCCGGGACCGGTCCGCACAGGTAGATCAGATGGTTTTCGGCGTCGACCTTCGCCACCACGACGTTCTTGCTGGTGGCGTGGCGGCCGCCGAGGCGGCCCGAGGACCGCGTGCCCGGGTAGACGCGCGACGGAAACGCCGACGGCCCGATCGAGCCGGGGGCGCGGTGGAACATCGACCCGTGCGTCGCGCGGCCTCCGGCGAAGTGGTGCCGCCGGACGACGCCCGCGAACCCCTTCCCCTTCGACCACCCCTCGACGTCGACGTGCTCGTTCTCCGAGAACGTGTCGGCGAGGACCTTGTCGCCGGGCTTCAAATCGTCCCCTTCCGCGACGCGGAACTCGGCGAGCTCGCGCATCGGCGCGACGGTCGCCTTCTGGAAGTGGCCCTTCAGCGCCTTCGTCACGTTGCGCGGCGCGCGGTCCTCGACGAGACCGAGCTGGATGGCGTCGTAGCCGTCCCGGGCGGCCGTCTTCTTCTGGACGACGAGGCACGGGCCGGCCTTGACGACCGTCACGGGGACGACGGTGCCGTCCTCGCGGAAGATCTGGGTCATGCCCACCTTTTTCCCGATCAGTCCCTGAATCATGGCGTCACTTCCCGAATGCCTTGATCTCGACGTCGACGCCGGCCGGGAGCTCGAGCTTCATGAGCGCGTCCACCGTCTGGGAGGACGGCTCGAGGATGTCGAGCAGCCGTTTGTGCGTCCGCATCTCGAATTGTTCCCGCGACTTCTTGTCGACGTGCGGCGACCGGTTCACCGTGTAGCGGGCGATCGAGGTCGGCAGCGGAATCGGCCCCGCGATCCGGGCTCCCGTTCGCCGAGCGGTGTCGACGATCTCCGCGGCCGACTGGTCGAGCACGCGGTAATCGAAGGCCTTGAGCCGGATGCGGATTTTGTCGTTCATCGTTTTACCCCGATCCTCTACTGAATGATCTCGGTGATGGTTCCGGCGCCGACGGTGCGGCCGCCCTCGCGGATGGCGAACCGCAGCCCCTTCTCCATGGCGATGGGCGTGATCAGCTCGATCTCCATCGCCACGTTGTCGCCCGGCATCACCATCTCC
>DATFVB010000080.1 GCA_035260525.1 Thermoanaerobaculia bacterium | reverse complement strand
CGCCTTTACTTCAGGTGTTCGGCCTTCCATCGCATGGCCATGAGTATCCGGTTCCGTCCGCTCGGGTGGTCGAAGAACACGATCTCCTCGAGCTTTCCCGGGTCGAGCTTGCGGTATTCGGCCAGATGCAGCGCCGCCTGCGCCATGCCGTCCGGCTGCTGCGAGGCGTTGATGCCGAAGATGTCGGCCTCCGCCTCCTGCGTCCGGATCACCGTGTTCAGCACGGGAGTCAGCAGGAAGAAGTATGCGGAGATGAGGAGGACGAGGAGCGGAAGACCGGCGACGTCGCCGATCGACTCCACCCGCCAGTGCGGCTCCATCGCCGCCCGGATCCGGTCGAAGGCGAGCCGGACGAGGGCGAAGCCGATCACGATGAGGAGCCCGATCTCGAGGATCCCCTTGTAGACGTGGTTGAGGACGTAGTGCCCCATCTCGTGTCCCATCACCGCCTCGATCTCGGGAACGGAGCCGCGATTCAAGAGGTTGTCGTTCATCGAGATCCGTTCCGTCCCGAGGAATCCGCTCACGTTGGCCGACATGCGCTTGGACTGGCGCGACGCGTCGAATTCGTAGACGTCGCGGACTCCGATCCCGTTGGCGCGGGCGAGCGCGAGGATCGGATCGCGCACCTTCGGGTCCTCGAGCTTCTTGTACTTGTTGAAGAGCGGCGCGATGTAGACCGGCGCGATGAGAGCGCCCATGACGAGGATCGCGACGGCGGTGAGCGATCCCCACAGCCACCAGGTCCGCGGCGTCTTTCGGAGGACGCCGTAGAGCACGACGACCGCGAACCCCCCGAAGACGAGGCCGACCAGGAAGCCTTTCGCCTGATCTCCCAGCCACGCGCCGAACGTCTGGTTGGAAAGGCCGTACGCGTGCTCGCGGAAGTACCCTTCCCAGACGGTCAACGGGAAGAGCACGATACTCGTGACGACCAGGTACTGCGTCCAGTAGAGCGCCGTCTGGATCGGCTTGCGGCGACTGATCCGCGCGGCGAGATCGCGCATCCGGACGGAAAACCGGGTGCCGAGAAGAAGGAGCGAGAGCGCCGCCCCGGCGAGAAAGTCCCAGAGGAGCAGCCAATATCCCCCTTCGTAGTAGGCGTCCGACCGCGCCCGGGCGTCGGGCGGGACGCTCGCGAGATACGCGCGCGTTGCCGCTTCGGGGTCGAACGCCGCCGTTCGCTCGCGCGGCGATGCCGCGCTCGCGGGCGGCGAAACCTCAACCCCCTGCCCCCTCTCCAGGCGGAGAGCGGGGGAGGAATTCGGAGAAGCCGACCTTGTCGCGTCGGATGCCCGGGCGGGCGCGGAGCGGGCCGCCGCGGCGGAGGCGAGCATCGCCAGGAGCAGGAGGGTGCCTCGTTTCATCGTCATGCCCTCGATTCTGCCACTCCGTACGCATCGCCGTTCCAATTGTTTCCCGGTCCCTCCGATAGAATCGACGCATGCCCCCTTTCACCTCGCGTTCCCGGTGACGGACCTCGCGCGCTGATCATGCGGGCCGCCGTCCAGACGAAGATCGGCGCGATGGAGATCCGCGACGTCCCGCGCCCGAGGGCCGCGGCGGGGGAAGTCGTCGTGCGCGTCCGCGCGGCGCTCACGTGCGGCACCGACCGGAAGATCCTCGACCGCGGACACGTGAAGTTCGCTCCGCCGCTCGTCATGGGCCACGAATTCTCCGGCGACGTCGCCGAGGCGGGGGAAAACGCCGGGTTCGATGTCGGGGAGCCCGTCGCGGCCGGGCTCTCGGGCCCCTGCGGGGCATGCGATGCGTGCCGGACCGGAGCCGAGAACCGGTGCGAGGCCGCGGCGCGGTCGCTCGCATGGGGCGCCTTCGCGGAGTACGTGAGGGTGCCGGCCGCGGTCGTGCGCCGGAACCTGCGCCGCAAGCCGGCCGGCGTCTCGTACGAGGCCGCGGCGCTCCTCGACCCGCTCGCCTCCGTGGTGCACGGATGGGCGCGCCTCGTTCGCCCGCCGGGCGACCTCCTCGTCGTGGGCGCGGGCGCGATCGGCCTCCTCTGGATCGCGCTCGCCCGGGCGAAGGGCGTCCCCCGGATCTCGGCGGTCGGCCGCGGAGCGGAACGCCTGCGTCTGGCGGAGCGGTGGGGAGCCGAAGTGTTCGATACCGCCGCCGCGGAGGGGCCGCCGCGCGCCACGACGGTCGTCGAGTGCGCCGGGACCCCGGAAGCCTGGCGCGAGGCGTTCGACCGGGTCCTTCCGGGAGGCGAAGCGCTCTTCTTCGGCGGGTGCGCTCCGGGCGCGGAGGTCGCGCTCGACGCGGAGAAGATCCATTACGGCGAGGTGCGCGTCGGCGGCGCGTTCCACTACCGCCCGGAGGACGCGGCCGAGGCGCTGACGCTCCTGGAGTCGGGCGCCGTCGATCCCGCCCCCCTCCTCTCCGGCGAAGGCGGGCTCGCCGATCTCCCGGTATTCTTCGACCGCATGCGGCGTTCCGAGGGGATCAAGTACGTGGTGCGGCCGTGATCGTCTTCGGCACGGATCCCGACGGGCGGCCGGCGCTCTCCGAGCACGACGTTCCCGAGATCGGCCCCGGCGAGGCGCTGGTCAAGGTCGCGGCGTGCGGGATCTGCACGTCCGACACGCTCGAGTGGTACCTGAAGAAGAAATCGCCGACGATCATCGGACACGAGCCGGCCGGCACGATCGTCGGCCTCGGAACCGGTGTCGGTCACCTCGCGCTCGGCGACCGGGTCTTCGTCCATCACCACGCGCCGTGCCTCGCGTGCCGATACTGCCGCCGGGCGCGGTACGTGCTGTGCGAGACGTGGAAGAGGACGCACCTCGATCCCGGCGGGATGGCGGAGTTCGTCCGGGTCCCGCAGACGAACCTCTCCCGCGACACGTTGAAGATCCCGGAAGGCCTTCCGATCGAGGCGGGCTGCCTCATCGAGCCTCTCGCGACAGTCGTCAAGGCGTTCTCGCGCGGCCGGTTCACGCCGGGGATGTCGGTGCTCGTGATCGGGCTCGGCGTCATGGGGCAGATGGCGGTCGCTCTCGCGCGGCAGCTCGGGGCGGCGCGGATCTTCGCGTCCGACCGGGTCAAGGAACGGCTCGAATACGCGGAACGCTTCGGCGCCGACGAGATCGTCGACGTCGGACGCCGGCCGGCGTCCTCGGTCGTGGCGCTCAAGACCGGCGGCAACGGGGTCGATTTCGTGTTCGTCGGCCCCGGGTCGATCTCCGCGATGGAGGAGGGGATCGCATGCGCCGGGCCCGGCGCCTCGGTCGTCTTCTTCACGATGGCGGAGCCGGGCAAGCGGCTGCCGATCGAGCCGAACGCGCTCTATTTCCGGGAGATCGATCTCGTCTCGTCCTACTCGTGCGGCCCGGAGGACACGCGCGAGGCGATGGACCTGATCGCCGACCGGGGCTTTCCGTGGCGGCAGCTCATCACCCATCGGTTCCCCCTCGCGCAGGCGCCCGAGGCATTCCGGAAGGTCCAGCAGGCGACCGATGCCCTGAAGGTGATCGTGGAGTTTCCCGCTTGAAGGTGAAGCTCGCGCAGCCGGCGAAGGTCGCGGGACGGAGGAGGCGAGCGGGATCGCGGGTCCTGTCGCGGCGCGCCCCGCCGGGACCGACCGGCGCGCGGTGCGGACAGGGTTACGAGAACGGTGCGCGGCGGTCGGATCCTCGGCGGGAGTCGTGCCGCGCCGCCCGC
>DATFVB010000079.1 GCA_035260525.1 Thermoanaerobaculia bacterium | reverse complement strand
TTGGAGGTCCGGCCGATCCTCGTGTTCGACCAGAGCGACTGCCCGGCGGCCGACGGGAGCAGCGGGATCACGTCGTCGGCGGCGATGGACGCGGCGGAGGAAGCCGGACGCGCGACCGAGGTCGGGTCCAACTTCTGCCTGTTCTGCAGCTCTCGGATGGACGCGCACGGAATGCATCACAGCCGCGTCGTTCGGAGGCCGGCAATGAGCGCGGGCGACGAGCGGCACCGCCGTTCCGGCCTCCGGATCTTTCGATCGCCGCCCGTTCCGGATCTCGAGGCTCGCCGTCGGGTTCCCGTCGCGACAGGGTCAGTCGCCGTCGTCCTTCCGGATTCCCTTTCCGAACAGCGGCTTGATGATCTCGTCCCCGAGCCACTCGTCGGAGAGCCGCATTCGGGGCTTCTTGGGCTCCAGGGAAGGAATCGACTGCACGGGGTGAAAACAAAAGGCGCAGCGAAGCGCCGTCGGCGCCTTGTCTTTCAGATCGGCGGCGTTGTATTCGCCGCAGGCGTCGCAGGACCAGGAGACGGTGTTCCGCATCGCTTCTCGTCGATGCGGCAGAGCAACAACCGGGCCAGCGAGGTGGACGCTACGGAGCGCCGGCCGGGCGCGTCTCGGCGACCGGGACGTACGCCTCCCGCACGCGGGTCTTCTGGAGCTCCGCGTACGCCTTGAGCAGGTCGGCGTGCCGCCGCTTGAGCTGCTCGTAGCCCTTCTCGATCGGGGCGAGCTTGGTCTCGTAGCGCGCGAAGCGGGCCTCGAGATCGCGGATCTGCGCCTCCCGGGACGCGTCCGTGGGGGAGACCGGGGCGTGAACACCGCTGATCTCGTCGATGGCCGCGTCGATCTGGGGCGCCTTCGAGAGGAGGAACCCGATCACCAGGAAAAGAAGCACCACCCAGAGGGTTTCTCCGGCGATTTCGAGCACCACGCGGATCATGGACGCCGAGTCCCGGGAACGCGCGGCGCTCCGGGCCTTCCGGCGAACCGGCGCCGGCCGCCCGGCGTTTTCGTCCGGGGAGTCGCCCCGGTTCGGACACAAAGTCACGGCGAGAGAATGGTTTTTCACGGCCTCACCTCCCTGTACGTGGCTCGCACCTCCAAAACACAAAAAGGCCCTCGCGGGCGATTTGTGCGTTCGCGGCGCGGTGTTGCAAATTGCGCGCCCAAAAAGGCGGGAAGGCCCCTCCGACCCGATTCCGCGCGGCGAAGTAAGATCCGCGAATGAAGGTCTGCCTGACCTCGATGCACCATTTCGCCGCCGCTCACCGGCTCCACAACGACGCCCGGGCCGCGGAATGGAACCGCCGCGTCTTCGACAAGTGCAACAACGACCATGGGCACGGGCACACCTACGGCCTGGAGGTCACCGTCGAGGGGGAGATCGACCCCGAGACGGGTTACGTGATGGATTTCAAGGAGCTCAAACGCATCGTCGAGGAGCGCGTGGTCCGCATCGTCGAGCGCCGGCACCTGAACTTCGACGTGGATTTCCTGAAGGGGATCAATCCGACGGCCGAGAACATCGCCGTCGCGATCTGGAAGCGCCTCGCCGGATCGCTTCCCGGCGCGGAGCTCAAGCGCGTCACCCTCCACGAGACGGGTAAGAACTCGGTCGTGTTCGAAGGATGAAGAAGCCGCTCTTCCTCGTCACGAACGACGACGGGGTCGCGGCCGACGGCATCCGGGCGCTCGCCGAAGGGGTCGCCGGAATCGGCGACGTCGTCGTGGTCGCCCCCGACCGGGAGCGGAGCGCGGCAGGCCACTCGCTGACGCTCCATCACCCGCTCCGCGCCACGGAGCTCTCCAAGAACCGCTACGTCGTCGACGGGACGCCGACCGACTGCGTGAACTGGGGCACGCACTATCTCCTGCGCGACCGCCGGCCCGACGCGATCCTTTCCGGGATCAACTTCGGCCTGAACCTCGGCGACGACGTGACCTATTCGGGAACGGTGTCCGCCGCGTTCGAAGGAGCGATCCTCGGGATCCCCTCGATTGCGATCTCCCAGGAGATCGCTCCCGGCTTCTCGTTCGACGCCGCCGCCGCGTTCGCGCGCGACCTCGCCCTCGAGGTGCTCCGCAATCCGCTTCGTCCCGGGACGCTCCTGAACGTCAACGTTCCGGCCGGCGAAGTGCGCGGCATCCGCGCGGTGAAGATGGGGCGCCGGATCTACCAGGAGGGGGTTCTCGAGAAGCTCGACCCGCGCGGCAAGAAGTACTACTGGATCGGCGCGTCGCCGCCGATCGGCGAACCGGAGGAGGGGACCGACCTCTGGGCGATCTCGGAGAAGCTGATCTCGGTCACGCCGCTGCATTTGGATCTCACCGACTACGACGCTCTGGACGCGTTGGGATCGCTCGTCGGCCGCTTCGTTCCCTCACCCTAGAAATCGTCGCGGCGATGCATCGAGCCGGGCGGGCGCGAACCGCCGGCCGGCGGCTAGACGTACGCTCTCCGGTACGCCTTCGCCGCCGGACCGGCCGTCCGCATCCCGCCGGGCTCGCGCCTCGCCGCGCCTGACGTCGGCGGAAAGCGAGATCTGGATGCTGGGGAGCCGCTGTCCGTACAGGCGTGGCCGAGGTTCGCGTCGAGGGACAGCCGTCGATTTCAGGTCCGATCGATCTCCCTGCGCCTGCTATACTTCTGATTCGTGCCCGCATCGACATTTAAGGCGGTTCCCGCGCCCGATCCTTTCGAGGAGGCGCGTCTCCGGATGGTCGAGAAGCTCGTCGCCGGGCGCGGCGTCGACGACGAGCGGGTGCTCGCCGCGATGCGCGAGGTCCCGCGGCACCGCTTCGTGCCGGAGGCGGTTTCCGGGAAGGCCTACGGCGACCATTCTCTGCCGATCGGCTTCGGACAGACCATCTCGCAGCCTTACGTCGTCGGGAGGATGTCCCAGCTCCTCGCCGTCGAGCCGCACCACAAGGTGCTCGAGATCGGCTGCGGCTCGGGATACCAGGCGGCCGTGCTCGGAAGGCTCGCGCGCATGGTCTTCACGCTCGAGCGGGTGAGCGATCTCGCGCGCCGGGCGTCGTCGCTCCTGCGCGTGCTCGGGTGCGACAACGTCTCGGTCAAGGCGCTCGACGGGACCTACGGGTTCGCCGCGAACGCGCCGTACGACCGCATCCTCGTCGCCGCCGGCGCGTCGGAGGTCCCGCGTCCGCTCCTCGACCAGCTCGCCGTCGGCGGACGGATGATCGTCCCGGTCGGGGGCGAGAAGGTCCAGCGACTGCGCGTCATCAAGAAACGCCGCGATCACTTCGGTCAGGAAGAGAAGGACGAGGTGACCTTCGTCCCGCTGCTCGGCCGCTTCGGGCGCGGCGAGTGACCCGAAGCTACCTCGTGAGCGGGCGGGTTCAGGGGATCGGATTCCGGGAATGGGTGCGCCGCACCGCGCGCTCGCACGGCGTGCGCGGTTGGGTGCGCAACCGCGAGGACGGGAGGGTCGAGGCGGTCGCGACCGCGGAGGCCGAGATCCTCGAGCGCTTCGAGTCGGTCCTCCGCGGCGGATCGGCGATTTCCCGGATCGAGAGCCTCGAGACCTCGGACGTCGAGGAGACGCTCTTCGCCGACTTCGAGGTGCGACGATGAGTCCGCGCCGCGCCGGGGCCGATCGAATGCCTGGTACGAGCCGCGGCGCGGAAAATCCGAATCGCGAATTTCGAAATCCGAATCCCGGGCGGGATCTCCCGTCATGAACGATCCTCGCTGGTCGCTTGCGGTCTGCGACGTCCCCGACTTCCCCTCGCCGGGGATCGTCTTCAAGGACATCACGCCGCTCTGGTCGAATCCGGAGCTCTTCGCGGCGGCGATCGAGGAGATGAGCGCCCCGTTCCGCGGCGACGGGGTTCGGAAGGTCGTCGGAATCGAGGCGCGGGGCTTCGTCTTCGGCTCCGCCGTCGCGCTCGCGCTGGGCGCCGGATTCGTCCCCGCGCGCAAGCCCGGGAAGCTCCCGCGCGAGCGGCGCCGAGTCGACTACACGCTCGAGTATGGCGTCGACGCTCTCGAGATCCATCACGATGCGGTCGGGCCCGGCGAGGCCTGCCTGCTGGTCGACGACGTGCTCGCGACCGGCGGCACCGCGCGCGCCGCCGCGGACCTCATCCGGAGCGCCGGGGCGCGCCTGGTCGGAATGAGCTTCTTCCTCGAGATCGGCGCGCTCGACGGGCGCGAGCGCCTCGGCCGGGAAAACGTGCACTGTGTCCTCTCGCTCTGAGACCGAGACCGCCGAAGCGGCGGCATCGGTCCGTCCGGCCGTGCGGCGGATCGTCGTGGCGGACGACGACGAGGACGTCCGGACGCTCGTCGCCACGCTTCTGGAGAGCGCCCGGTACACGGTACTGCCGGCGGCGAGCGGCCGCGAGGCGATCGAGATCGCGACGCGCGAGCGCCCGGATCTCGTGCTCCTCGACGTGATGATGCCGGAGATCTCGGGGTGGGAGGTCTGCGCGACGCTCAAGAACCACCCGGAGACGCAGGGGATCCCGGTCGTCATGCTGTCGGTCCGCAACGAGATCCGCGACATGATCACGTCGATGCAGGCGGGCGCGGACGACCACGTCACGAAGCCCTTCACGAAACGCAAGCTCCTGGAGGCCGTCGAACGCCTGACCGAGCGCCGGGCGCCGGCGGCCCTGCTCCCGTCGGCGGAGGAGCACTTCCGGAAGAAGAACCTCCTCTACGACGCGGTCACGCAGCTCCCGTCGATGCCCGTCGTCCTCGACGCGCTGCGCGACCGCCTGCTCGACCGGCGTCGGATGGGCGTGCTCACGGTCGACGTCGAGAAATACAGCCACGTCGAGGACTCCTACGGGTGGGAGGTCTTCGACGAGCTCGTTCTCGAAGCCGCGAGCACGCTCAAGCGCCTCGTCGGAACGCTCTTCGCTTCCGAGGACATCGTCGCGATCAGCCGTCCCGCCGGGGCCGAATTCCACGTGTTCACGGCGATCGAGGCGGGCGACGACGACGGCGGACGCCTCGAGCGCAAGGCGCGCCAGACCGAGGAGACGCTGCGGCAGACCCTCGACGGCCGTTTCCGCGACCGCATCCACAAGCCGATCGGCGTCTCCGTCGGTCACGCGATGATCGTCCCGAGCGCGCAGATGCGGATGGAGAGGGTCGTGTACCGCGCGCTGCGCGAGGCGGTGCGCGTCGCGACCTCCCGCGAAGAGGAGAGGACCCGGCGCCTGCGGCGCGTCTTCCGGGAGATTCTCGAGCGCCGGGAGATCCGGACCGTCTACCAGCCGATCTTCGAGCTCGCCAACCTCGCGGTGCTCGGGCACGAGGCCCTCTCGCGCGGTCCCGCCGGAACCGGCTTCGAGAGCCCCGACCTGCTCTTCGAATACGCCATCGCCAACGACGCGGTCTGGGACCTCGAGCAGCTCTGCCTCGGGTCGTCGGCGAGCCATTACGCCGCGGCCGGGTCGTCGCTCCTCTTCGTGAACGTCGAGGCCGAGATGGTCTCCGCGATCCCCGGCCGGGGCGCGGCGATCCTCGATCCCCTGCGCCGGCAGCGGGAGCGGGTCGTGCTCGAAATCACGGAACGGAGCGCGATCCGGGACCTCGCGACGTTCCGGGACGCCATCGAGCGGCTCCGGAACGAGGGGTTCCGGGTCGCGATCGACGACGCCGGATCGGGTTTCGCGTCGCTGCAGGCGATCGCGGAGCTGAAGCCGAATTTCCTGAAGATCGCCAACACGCTGGTGACCGGGCTCTCCCGCGACACGATCAAGCGCGACATCGTCGAGATGCTGCTGCACGTCGCGGCGCGGATCGACGCCCTGTGCGTCGCCGAGGGGATCGAGTCGGAGGAGGATCTGGCGGAATGCCGGCGGATCGGAATTCCGTATGGGCAGGGGTACTTCCTGGGGCCTCCACAGTAGCTGGCGCGGCGATGCATCGGGCCGGACGGGCGCGTGCCCGCCTGCCGCGCCCTCAACGTACGCTCACGGTACGCCTCGGGACGCGGCAGGCAGACCCGCATCCCGTCGGGCTCGCGCCTCGCCGCGCCTTCGACTTTGACCGGAAGCGTCGCTCTGTTCTGGATCGCGAATGGGCGCGGCGATGCATCGAGCCGGACGGGCGCGTGCCCGCCTGCCGCGCCCTCAACGTACGCTCACGGTACGCCTCGGGACGCGGCAGGCAGACCCGCATCCCGTCGGGCTCGCGCCTCGCCGCGCCTTCGACTTTGACCGGAAGCGTCGCTCTGT
>DATFVB010000078.1 GCA_035260525.1 Thermoanaerobaculia bacterium | reverse complement strand
TGCGGCCGGACCCCGTGATCTCCGATTCGTGCATCTCGCGGCCCGACGACCCCGGGAAGACTTGAATCGAGGCGGGTCACGAAGAGCCGAAGGCAGGGCGAGGCCCGAGCCCGGCGGGATGCGGACAGACGGCCGGCGGCGAAGGCGTCGAGCCGCCGGCCGGCTCGTACGCGCCCGCCTCCGCCTTCGCTGAAGCTTCCTCCTTCGCCGAGGCTTCGGCGGGACGAGTCGGCACGGTCCTCTTGGCATCGACTTGCCGATACGGCCCGCGCGCCCTCAGCGCCGTTCGGCAGAGCGGAGGCGGACGGCTCGATGCATCATCCGCCTTCGCCAAGGCTACGGCGGATCTGCATCCGACGAGCGGTCATGCCGAGAGGAGTATCTTCGAGCGATCATCCTCCGAAGCTCGCGAGAGCGGAGGAGGATCGCCGTGCCTGCCCGTCAGGAAGGCGCCACCCCCGGCTCATGCGCCTCGGGGCGACGCTCCGGTCCGCGCTTCTCGCGACGGCTCGGTCCCTCGAACTCCTCGGTCTGGGCGATGAACGCCTCTTTCTCTTCCGGCGTCATGTGGCGGTTCGGCGTGACGGGGCGCGCCGCAGGACGGCGCGTCGGCGTGATCGGTTTGCTCGTTTTCATCGCAAGCCTCCTTCCGATCGTCTGACGGATCCAGGATCGCACGGCGGGGCCTCGAAATCCATCCTGCAAACGGCTCAATCGGTATCATGGGGATATGTCGAACGAGACGCGATGGCCCGCGCTGCCGCTCGACGAGTGGCGCGACACGAACGAGACGCTCCACCGTTGGACACAGATCGTCGGGAAGATTTCCCTCGCGCTCACGCCGCGCGTCAACCACTGGTGGAACGTGTCGCTGTCGGTGACGCCGCGCGGCCTCGCGACGCCGCTGCTCCCGTACGGCGATCGCTCGTTCGACATGGAGTTCGACTTCGCCGAGCACGTCCTCCGGATCCGGACGACCGGCCGCGGCGAGCGCGCCATCCCTCTGGGGCCTCGGAGCGTGGCGGCGCTCTACCGGGAGATCTTCGCGGCCCTCGATTCGCTCGGCATCCGGTGCCGCATCTGGACCACCCCCGTCGAGATCGACGACCCGATCCCGCTCGACCGCGACGAGAAGCACCGGTCGTACGAACGCGATCCCGTCGAGCGCTTCCAGAAGACCCTCGCGCGCACGCACGCCCTCTTCACGGAATTTCGCGCCGGGTTCATCGGGAAATGCAGCCCCGTGCAGTTCTTCTGGGGAAGCTTCGACCTCGCGGTGACGCGCTTTTCGGGGCGCCCCGCGCCGCCCCGGGAGGGCGCCGACTCGATCACGAAAGAGGCGTACTTTCACGAGGCGAGCAGCGTCGGTTTCTGGCCCGGCGACGGAAGGCTCACTCTTCCCGCGTTCTACAGCTATGCGGCCCCCGAGCCGCCCGGCTTTCGCGACGCCCGCATCGAACCGCGTTCCGCCTATTACCATCCGGAGCTCGCGGGCTTCTACCTGCATTACGACGCGATGCGGGCCTCGCCCGATCCGGAAGCGGCGCTCATGGAATTCTGTCGGAGCACCTACGATGCCGCCGCAAGCGCCGGCCAATGGGACCGGACGGCGCTCGAAAGGAGATGAACGTGCCCGACGCATGCGCACACCTCCGGCGCGCCGACGACGCTCCGCCCCGGTCCCGTGGATGCGAGGAGTGTCTCGCCAGCGGCGATTCGTGGGTCCACCTCCGGCGATGCCTCCGGTGCGGGCACGTCGGTTGCTGCGACGATTCGAAGAACCGCCACGCGACGCTCCACTTCCAGGCGAGCCGCCATCCGGTCATCCGGTCGTTCGAGCCGGGAGAGAGCTGGAAGTGGTGCTACGTAGACGAAATCGCGGCGGAATAACGTCGGGAGCGGTCCACGACGCTCTCTGACGGCCGCGCGGGCCGTCGTATCATCGAACCGGAGGTCTGCATGGCGGGAGAAAAGCTCGGAATCCTCGTCGGGGGCGGCCCCGCGCCGGGCATCAACAGCGTCATCTCGGCCGCCACGATCCGCGCGGCGCTCGACGGCGTCGACGCGATCGGGATCCGCGACGGATTCGAGCGGATCATGCGGGGCGACGCCGGACACGTGATGCCGCTCACGATCGACGACGTGAGCCGGATCCATTTCCGCGGCGGTTCGATCCTCGGGACCTCGCGGGCGAACCCGAGCCGGGACCCGGCCCGGCTCGAGGCCACCGTCGACACGCTCGGCCGCCTCGGGATCTCCCGCCTGATCACGATCGGCGGCGACGACACGGCGTTCACCGCGATGAAGCTCGAGGAGAAGGCGGGCGGGCGCCTCCGCGTCGTCCACGTGCCGAAGACGATCGACAACGATCTCGACCTGCCGTCGCACGTCGACACGTTCGGGTACCAGACGGCGCGGCATCACGGCGTCGAGATCGTCGAGAATCTCATGGTCGACGCGAAGACCACGGCGCGCTGGTACTTCGTGGTCGCGATGGGACGGAAGGCGGGGCACCTGGCGCTCGGCATGGGAAAGGCGGCCGGGGCCACACTCACGCTCATCCCGGAGGAGTTCACGGCCGGGCCGCCGCGATTCTCCGAGGTCGTCGACACGCTCGCGGGCGCCGTCATCAAACGGCTGGCGAAGGGGCGCCGCGACGGCGTCGCGGTCATCGCCGAGGGCCTCGTGCTGAGCCTCGCCCCCGGTGAGCTCGCCGAGCTGAAGGACGTCGAGCGCGACGCCCACGGAAACGTGAGGATCGCCGAGGTCGACTTCGGCGACATCGTCAAGCGCGCCGTCTCGGCGCGGCTCAACGAGCTCGGCCTCTCCGCGACGATCGTCGCCAAGGACGTCGGCTACGAGCTGCGCTGCGCCGATCCGATCCCGTTCGATCTCGAGTACACGCGCGACCTGGGCTACGCCGCGGCGAGCTTCCTTCTGGACGGCGGCAACGCTGCGATGGTCTCGATGCAGGACGGCCGGTTCGTGCCGATCCCGTTCTCGCAGCTTTTGGACCCGGCGACGGGCCGGGCGAGGGTCCGGATGGTCGACGTCCGCTCGGCGCGCTACGCGATCGCCCGCCGGTACATGGTCCGCCTGAGACGCGAGGATTTCGAGAACCCGGAGGAGCTCGCGCGTCTTGCGGCCGCCGCGCACCTCTCCCCTGCGGACTTCCGGGCCCGTTTCGAGCCGCTCCTCGCCCACGAGCCCGCGCCGGCCGCAGCCTGAGCGGCGGAGGGTCAGGGGGCCCGCATCAGCGTGATCGGCCGTCGATCTCGAAGCCGGAACCGGGGGAATGCGAGCGCCCGGATCGCGCGACGGGATTCCCGCGGGATCGTGAAATACGCCGTCCCCCACTTGACGGCGACCCAGAGCTCGTCCGGAAAGGAGAGCCGCCCGTGGCGCGGCGGAAGACGGCGCGCGGTCAACTCGCGCTCGAGGCGGCGCTTTTCGCCCTCGGGAAGAGACGCGCCGGCGCGATTGGCCTCGACCCGCTCCGTGATCGCCGCCTCGATCCGCTCTCGCTTTCGGCGGTTCTCCGTGAACGCCGGCGGGTCGAGCGCCTCGTCCCACTCCGCCGTCACGAACCGGCACACGTCGACGGCGCGCCGGCGAACGAGGAGACCGGTCGTGCGGCTCCGCGCGAACACGGGATCGTTCCCCTCGAGGTAGCTCGACGCGAGGAGATAGCCCGCCCGGGTAGCCTGCGCGTCGGCGGGGCTCGAGACGCCGGTGGAGCGCGCTCCCATAAGGCCGTCTTCGTCGGCGAGCGCGAAGCGCTGCGCGTCGGCCGCCGTCCGCATCGGCGAGCCTTCCTGTCGCCCCGCGTTCCAATAGAAGAACCCGTTGGAGAAGAGGTGCGTGAGCTTGTCGGTCCCGATCCGCGTTCCGCAGAGGCACAGGGTCGGTGCGAGGGAGCTCCTCGCG
>DATFVB010000077.1 GCA_035260525.1 Thermoanaerobaculia bacterium | reverse complement strand
ATCTGACCTGGAGATCCTTCGTCGGACTCCCGGGCTCATCGCATCGCGGGGAGCCCTCCGCGAAGTAATCGAGCGGAGGGCCCGCGATGCGGGAGCGGGAGCGAAGGCGAAGGGGGTGACGGCCGGCGCGGTCGAGTCGCTCGTTCGACGAGCCGCGACGGCCGCCACGCGCTCCCGGTCCCCGAGCCCGCTCCCGCGACGGGACCTAGAAATGTCCGGGGGTGCCCGCGCCTTTCCCCGGATACAGCCCTCTTCCCATCGCCCGTCGCAGGTATTCGATCGCGTTCCGGACGGCGTCGGCGACCGCGGCTCCGCGCGCGAGATTCGCGGCGATCGCGGAAGACAGCGTGCAGCCCGTCCCGTGCGTCGCCCCCGTCTCGATCCGGAAGTTCCGGAACTCGATGAATTTTCGTCCGTCGAAGAAGAGGTCGCTCACTTCGCGCCCTTCGCCGTGCCCTCCCTTGATCAGCACCGTGTCGGCGCCCAGGTCCGCCAGGACCCCGGCCGCGAGGCGGCGGTCGCCCTCGTCCCGGATCGGAAAACCGGCGATCGTCTCGGCTTCGGGGAGATTCGGCGTGACGACCGCCGCAAGCGGGAAGAGCTCCCGCTTCATCGCCGACACCCCCGCCGGCGGGAGGAGACGGCTGCCGGTCGTGGCGACGAGGACCGGATCGAGAACGACGTTTCGAGCCTTTCCCTTCCGGAGCGCGCGCGCCGCCGCGGAGACGTTGGCCGCGTTTCCGAGCATGCCGACCTTCACCGCGTGCGGGACGATGTCGGAAAGGACCGCGGAGATCTGTTCGAAAAGGAGCGCGGCGGCGACCGGCTGCGTCTTCGTGATCTCTCGCGTGTTCTGCGCGGTGATCGCGGCGACGGCGACCGTCCCGAAGACGCGGTGGGCGGCGAACGTCATGAGATCCGCGACGATTCCGGCGCCTCCGCTCGGATCGACGCCAGCGATCGTGAGCGCCACCGGGAGCGGAGCGGTCATCTTCCGAGTGTACTCCCGCGCGGTCCGGCGGAGGCGGCCGGTTGACCGCGGGCCCCCATTCCGATACTTTTCGCCCTTCCGGCGGGAGAAAGGGAACAATGGCGAAAAAGCTGCGGCGGGAAGACATGAGACGCGACGAGGTCATGGAGACCGTCGGCAAGGGGATCCGGTTCGTTTCGGGTCACCGGAAGGGAACGGCCGAGACGATCGGGATCGCCGTCGGCCTCGCCGTGCTGATCGCCGCCTTCGTCGCGTTCCGGGGGCATCGTGAATCCCAGGCGGCGGAGCACCTTTCGCGCGCCCTGACCGTCCTCGCGACGCCGCTCGCGGGAGACCCCTCCGCCGCCGCGACCGGAAAGAAGACGTACGCGACGGCCGCCGAGCGGAGCGCCGACGCGAACAAGGAGCTCTCCGCCGCGGCGGAGTTCGGCGCGACGAAGTCGGGCCGCGAAGCCGCGGTGATCCTCGCGGCGCAAGGCGCGTCGAAGGACACGGGCTCTTTCGGGCGTTTCGCCCGGAGCGGCAAGAGCATCGTGGCCGCCGCCGCCGAGCTCGACAGCTATCGCGCGTTGAGCGATGCGGGGAAGAGCAACGAGGCGATCGCGGCCGTCAAGCGCGCGATCGAGACTTCGTCGACCGCGGTGCCGAAGGACGCGCTGCTCGCCGAGCTCGGGTCGCTTTACGAGAGCTCCGGGTCTCCCGCCGACGCCAAGGCGATCTACCAGAGACTCGTCAGCGAGTATCCCGACTCTCCCTACGCGTCCGAAGCCCAGAGCCGGATCGGCCAGCTCCAGTAGCGTCGGGGAAAATCCGAAATTCGAATTTCGAAACCCGAAACAAATTCGAATATCGAATTTCGAAACGGGATCAAGGCGACCTGAACGGCGATTCCCAGGTCCCCCGTTTGCGATTTTGAATTTGAAGCCTTTGAATTTGTTTCGAATTTCGCGATTCGTGCTTCGAATTTCCAGCGCCGTATGCGTCAGCCGTGGGTGACGCGGTGCGCCGCCGTGCCGTCGTCCTGGTCTGCGACGGCCTCGGCGTCGGCGCCGCGCCGGACGCGGAGCGGTACGGCGATGCCGGGACCGATACGCTCGGCCACGTCCTGGACGCCGCTCCGGTCGCGCTCCCGGCGCTTTCGGCTCTCGGGCTGCTTCGCGCCGGCGGCCGCGGCGGTCCCGCGCCGGACGCCGCGTGGGGGCGCATGCGCGAGGTTTCGGCCGGGAAGGACTCGACGACCGGCCACTGGGAGATGATGGGAGTCGTCACGGAGCATCCGTTTCCGCTCTATCCCCGCGGTTTTCCCGCCGACGTCCTCGACCCGATCGAGCGCGAGATCGGCGTCCGTTTCCTCGGCAACGTGCCGGCTTCGGGAACGGAGATCATCCGCGAGCTCGGTTGCGAGCACCGCGCGACGAAGCGGCCGATCCTCTACACGTCGGGCGACTCGGTCTTCCAGATCGCGGCGCACGAAGAGGTCATCGAGCCTTCGCGGCTCTGGGAGATGTGCGCGGCGGCGCGCCGGCGACTCGTGCCGCCCCACGGCGTCGGCCGGGTGATCGCACGCCCCTTCGCCGGGAAACCCGGCGCGTTCGTCCGCACGGCGAACCGCCGCGACTTCTCGCTGCCGCCTCCCGCGCCGACGTTCCTCGACCGCGCCGCCGAAGCGGGCGTTCCGACGTTCGGGATCGGCAAGATCGTCGACATCTTCGCGGGACGCGGGCTCTCGGGATTCTCCTACTCGAGCTCGGATGCCGACGGCATCGCGAAGACGGCGGAGCGGCTCTCCGGCGGGCCAGGCGGATTCGTCTTCACGAACCTCGTGGATTTCGACAGCCGGTACGGGCATCGGAGCGATCCGGCCGGCTACGCGGACAACCTCGCGAGGCTCGACGCGGCACTTCCGGCGCTGCGCGCGGCGTTGGCGTCGGACGACCTCCTCATTCTCACCGCCGACCACGGGTGCGACCCGACCGACGCGTCGACGGACCACACCCGGGAATTCGTCCCGCTCCTCGTCGCCGGGCCGCGCGTGCGCGCCGGCGCGGAGCTCGGCACGCGCGCATCGTTCTGCGATCTCGCCGCCACGCTGGAGGAATGGTTCGAGCTCCCCGCGGCGTCGGGCGGGCGAAGCGCCCTTTCCGAATTCCTGGAATGACGGCGATCGCGGCCGTCGCCGCCGCGGCGGCGGTGCTCTCGCTCGCGTGTCTCGCCGCCAATCTCGTCGCTTTCCGGCCGCTCCCCGCCGGAGTGTCCGCGCCGCGGTGGCCGCGCGTGTCGGTCGTGATCCCGGCGCGAAACGAAGAGCGGGACCTCGAGGCGGCGCTCCGTTCCCACCGGGAGAGCGATTACCCCGACCTCGAGGTGATCGTCGTCGACGACCGGTCGGGCGACCGGACCGGCGAGATCGCCCGGCGCTTCGCGGCGGAAGATCCGCGGTTCCGCGCGATTGCCGGCCAGGACCCTCCGAGCGGGTGGCTCGGCAAGCCCCACGCGCTTCGGCAGGGCGCGCGCGCGGCCTCGGGGGAGTGGCTGCTCTTCGCCGACGCCGACGTCGTGTACGAACCGGACGTCGTCCGGCGCGCGGTGGCTGACGCCGTGCGGCGCCGGCTGGCGCTGCTGTGCCTGCTCCCGCGTTTCGAGACGCACGGGTTCTGGGAGGGAGTCGTGATGCCGAACCTCTACGCGCTCCTCTATCTCGGTCCGGGGTTCGTGACGCAGATCGGCCGGGTCAAGGCGCTGGCGGGAGGGAGCGGGAGCGGCAATCTCGTCGCGCGCGGCGCTTACGACGCCGTGGGGGGACACGAGGCGATCCGGTCGGCCGTGATCGACGACATCGGTCTCGCGCTGGCGATGAAGCGCGCCGGGCAGCGCACGCGGGCGGCCACCGCTTACGAAGGCGTCCGGGTGAGGATGTACCGCGGGCTCCGCGAGATGGTCGACGGCTTTTCGAAGAACGTCGCCTTTCTCGGTCCGCCCGTGCCCGCGCTCCTCTTTCCGCTCGCGTTTTTCGCCCTGGCGCTCGCCCCGTGGATCGTCCTCGCGGCGCCCGCGCCCTCCGCTGCGAAGGCGCTCGCCGCGGCGGCGATCGGCGCAACCCTCGCCGGCCGCGCCGTCGTCGCGCGGGTGACGCGCTCGCCGGCCTGGAGCGCGCTCTTCCATCCGCTGATGATCGCGGTTTGGACGGGAATCGCGATGCGGTCGTGGTGGAGGAGGGTCGTGCGGAAAAGATTCGAATGGAGGGGCAGGGTGACGGATGCGCCGAAGTGAAGGGTGAAATTCGAAGCACGAAATTCCAAGCTCGAAACAATTTCAAATTTCGAATGACGAAATGTTCGAAACGGAAGCCGCCCGGTCCTTCCAACCATTCTTCGAATCAAAATCGTGCTACCGGCGTCGTGGCTGACGGATACGCCGCCTCGTTTTGATGATTCGAGTTTGGGATTGTGAATTTGTTTCGAGTTTCGAGTTTCGAGTTTCGAGTTTCGGATTTGTTTCTTCAAGGTACCAGCACCGTCGCCCGCTTCCCCGTCAGCGCGTCGTACTTCGCCGCGATGGAGCGCGAGGCCCGAACCGCCTCGCCTCGCGCCGCGAGCATGACGACGGCGCCGCCGAACCCTCCGCCGGTGATCCGCGCGCCGAGGACGCCGGGCGCCGCCCGGGCGAGGTCGACCATCGCGTCGATCTCGGGAGTCGAGACCTCGAAATCCTCGGCGAGCGACCGGTGCGACTCGAAGAAGGCGCGTCCCGCGTCCTCGATGCGTTCGTCGCGGAACGCCGCGACCGTCTCGAGCACCCGCTCGTTCTCGGTCACGACGTGCCGCGCCCGCCGGTTGAGCGGCGGCTCGAGGAGGTCGATCCGGGGAAGGTCGTCCGGCGACAGGTCGCGGAGCGTCGCGACGCCGAGCCGCGCGGCCGCGAGCTCGCACTCGGCGCGGCGGGTCTTGTAGCCGCCGGTCTCGTTGCGGTGCGCGACGCCGGAATGGAGCACGGCGAGCTCGGCCGCGCGGGGCACGTTGACGAGCTCGAACTCGAGCGTGCGCGTGTCGAGGAACATCGCCCGGTCCGTCGTCGCGAAAGTCACCGCCATCGGGTCCATGATCCCCACCGGCGCGCCGATGAACTCGTTCTCCGCTCGCCGGGCGAGCCGGGCGATCTCGCGGTCGTCGAGAGGGAGAACGAACGCGTCGCGGAGGGCGCGCAGGAGCGAAACGGAGAGGGCCGCGCTCGAGGAGAGTCCGCTCCCGGGCGGGATCGACGAGGCGATCCGGACGTCGAAGCCGCCGATCCCGTGTCCGGAGCGCGTGAGCGCGAAGGTCACGGCCTGAACGTAGTCGAGCCACCCGCGCCCGCGGCGCTCGGCGCCGACCTCGTACTCCTCGATCTGCGCCCCGACGTCGCGGCTCCACGCGCGGGCGGTCCGGGACTCCGATCGGCCGAGCTCGACCTCCGTGCGCTGCGGGATCGCCGCGGGGAAGACGAAGCCGGCGTTGTAGTCGGTGTGGTCCCCCATCAGGTTGACGCGTCCCGGCGCCCGGGCGCGGAACCGCGCGGCGCGGCCGAAGAGATCGGAGAAGGAACGGTCAGCCGGCATCGACCGCGACGCGGCGGAGCTCCTCCGCTTTCTCTTCCGGGAGCGTGTCGGCGGTGAAGACCCCGGCTCCCATCTCGCTCCCCGCGAGGTACTTCAGTCGGTCGCTCCGGCGGTAGGCGGGATAGAACTCGACGTGGACGTGCGCCTCGGGGTGCGGGCGTCCGTCGGTCGGGGCCTGGTGGAATGAGGCGATGTACGGGAACGGCCGGTTCCAGAGGCCGTCGTACTTGAGGAGGATCGTCTTCAAAGCGCGCGCGAAGTCGGCGCGCTCGGCCGCGGAGAGATCCGCCAGCGAAGGCGCGGCGCGGCGCGGCGCGATCCAGACCTCGTAGGAGTAACGGGCGAAGACCGGCACGAGCGCGACCGCCGCGGGCCCTTCGTAGACGACGTGACGGCCGCCGCTCGCGATCTCGTCCTCGAGGATCGTCTCGATCAGCCCGCGGCCGTTCTCGGCGAGGAACGCGGCCTGCAGCGAAAGCTCCCGCGCCGGGACCGGCGGGACGAAGGGATACGCGTAGATCTGCCCGTGCGGATGAGGGAGCGTCACGCCCACCTCCGCGCCGCGGTTCTCGAACGGGAAGACGTACTCGACGTCGGGACGCGCGCCGAGCTCGCGCCACCGGTCGCCCCAGACCTCGATCAGGAGCTCGATCTGGTCGAGGGGCAGCCGGCCGAGCGTCGAAATCGGGTCGCGGCTGAAGACGACGACCTCGCACACGCCGCGCGCCGGCCGCGTCGGGACCGAAAGAGCCGGGGGGGCGTGCGAGCTCTCCGAGAGCGTCGGGAAGAGGTTCTCGAAGACGGCGATGTCGTAGTCGCCGGCCGGGAGCTCCGTCGGATGCTCCGGGTCCGACGACGGCGCGAGCGGGTTCCAGTCCTTCGGCATGAACGTGCGATTCTGGCGGTATTGCGCGTACGCGACCCACTCGCCCCGCAGGGGGTGCCAGCGCAGGTGCGGGTTCGGCCGCAGCGGCTCCGGTTCCGGGCTCGTCGCGACGATCCCCTCCGGGATCGGCCGGCGCGAGTAGAGCAGGAGCTCGCGCCCGTCGGGCTTCCGGAGCGCCCGCTTGTGCATCCGCCGGGTCTCTTCGGTCGGGGTCGCCGCGCTCGCCACGGTTCGACGCTACACCGACGAGCCCGCGGGCGGAAGGCTCGCCGAAGGCGTCTCGGCAGTTTGTTGCGGCCCCTCCGGTGCCTGAGCGGGGAGAGCCATCCGCGCCTTGAGGCGCGTGGGATCGGGCGTCGAAGCGCCGGTGTCCTTCATCTCCGGGACGATCCCCGACGCCTCCGCGATCGCGTCGAGCGAAAATTTCGGCGTCCGGTCGGCGTAGAGGAGCCCGTTGGTCTCCTGGTACGTGTCGGCGAACTGCGTGTAGCAGAACCCGGCGAGGACGTCGAGACCGCGCACGGCCGCGAGGAGCCGCCGGTAGAGCTGCTCGAAGGCTTCGGCGGAAGGTACGCGGCGGTAGCCCCAGTGGTGGACGGCCCCGTGGTCGAGCGTGATGCCGCCGAACTCGGAGAGCATCAGCGGCTGCCGCGCGTGCTCCTTGAGCACCAGGAGCCGGCCTCCGGGACGCTCGCGGCGCAGCAGGCTCGGGAGCACCTCTTCGGTCTGATAACGGCGCGCGAGCCGCTCGGGGTCCGTGTCGTAGTCGTGGACGCCGAGGATGTCGGTCGCCACACTCTCCCACCCGTCGTTGCCGATCACGGGGCGCGTCGGGTCGATCGTCTTCGTGAGGTGATAGAGCGCCTGGACGTAGTCGCGCTCGGCCGGGTTCTCGGGAAGGTTCGGCACTCCCCACGACTCGTTGAAGGGCACCCACGCGACGATGCAGGGATGGCTGACGTCGCGCTTGACGACGTCGATCCATTCCCGCGTCAGCCGCTCGACCGACTCGCGCGTGAAGCGATAAGCGCTCGGCATCTCCTCCCAGACGATCAGCCCGAGGCGGTCGGCCCAGTAGAGGTACCTCGGGTCCTCGACCTTCTGGTGCTTGCGAACGCCGTTGAACCCCATGTGCTTGACGAGGAGGACGTCGCGCCGCAGCGCCTCGTCGTCGGGCGCCGTCAGGCCGGTCTCGGGCCAGTAGCCCTGGTCGAGGACCATGCGGAGCGGGAAGGGCCGGCCGTTCAACATGAACCGGTCCCCCTGCGTGCCGATCGCGCGAATCGCCGTGTAGCTCTCCAGGCGGTCGACGACGCTCCCGTCCCGGCCGCGGAGCTCGATTTCCGCCTCGATCAGCGTCGGGCGGGCCGGGCTCCATAGCAGCTCGTTGCGGTAGTCGTCGATGCCGGGATCGGAAAGGACGATGCGCCGGTGGACCTCTCCCGCGACGACGCGGCAGGTGTCCTCCGCGAGGAGGCTGCCGCGCGCCTGCAGCCGGTAGGCGACCGTCAGGTCGTCGCTCGGGCCGCCCGCGATCGCCGTTTCGATCCCGATCTCCCATCGCTCGACGTTCGGCGTCCACCGCAGGTACGCGAAGTAGCGCCGGGGAACGACCTCGAGCCAGACGGTCTGCCAGATCCCGGTCGTTCTCGGGTACCAGATGCCGTGCGGCTCGAGCTTCCAGTCCTGCTTGCCTCGCGGCTTGGCGAGGTCGGCGGGGTCGTCCTCGGCGCGGACGACGAGCTCGTGCTCCTCCTCGCCCTCGAGCAGGTGCGTGAGCTCGATCGTGAACGGCGTGTAGCCGCCGACGTGCGCGCCGACCATGATGCCGTTCCAGAAAACGGACGCGACGTGGTCGACGGCCCCGAAATGGAGGAGCAGCCGTTCTCCTTCCGCGAGCGGCGGCGGGGCAACGGAGCGCCGGTACCAGACCGCCTGGTACAGCCCCGTGTCGCCGATCCCGCTCGCCGGCGCCTCGGGGGAGAAAGGGACGGTGATTCTCCGTTCCCACGGGACGCGCCCCGGCGTCCGAAAGCGGTCCTCCGCGTCGAGCGCGAAATCCCACTGGCCGTTCAGGGAAATCCAGCGGCCGCGGTCCATCTGAGGCCGCGGATATCCGTGGCCGTGACTCACCGGGATTGCGCTCATGCCGCGCAAGAAGCCTGCAAAATCGCAGCCATCAGGGATGGAATTCCGTCGGCCGCGCGGGTACGCCGGCATCCTCTCCCGCGAAGAGAGGTGATGAGGTCCTTCACTCCGCTCGAGAGAGAGCACTTCGCGCCCAGGTCGATGAGCGCTGCGTGCTCTACGGGGCGGGCGCGGGAATCACGATTCCCTCGTAGCCCTCGTTCTCGAGCCGCGAGAGCTCGGCTTGCGCGTCCGCCTTCGACGGCAGCGGGCCGACCTTCACGCGCGTCAGGCCGTCGAACGGTTCGGTGAAGACGCGGTGTCCCGACGCGCGGACCTTACCGGCGAGCGTTTCCGCCCTCCAGGCGGAAGCGAACGAGCCGATCTGGACGTTCCACCAGCCGGTGGCCGAAACGACGGGGGCCGGCGGGCCGGGCGCGACGACGGTCAGGCGAACGCGCGCGGTGCCCGGCCCGACGACGCCGAGCTCCTCAGCGGCGACGCGGGAGAGGTCGACGATCCTTCCCTTCACGAACGGCCCCCGGTCGTTGATCCGGACCCGTGCCGTCTTTCCGTTCTCGAGGTTCGCCACGTCGATCCACGTTCCGAGAGGGAGCGTGCGGTGCGCGGCCGTCATCTTCCGGCCGTCGAAGATCTCGCCGGAGGCCGTCGGTTTCCCTTCGAACCCGTCCTTGCCGCCGTACCACGACGCGAGGCCTTCCTCGGTCTGTCCCGCGGCGGCGGGGCGCGGCGCGGGGCGCGCGCGCGGCGCCGTCGCGGGCTTCTTGCGCGCACAGGCGGCAGCGAGGACGAGCACGGCGACGAGAGGAGCGAGACGACGAGGAAACGTTCGTCGCAAGCGGGGGGGATGTCTCAGACGCGCAGCCCCTCCGGGGCCACGGCCTCGACGGCCGCGAGGGCGGGATCGAGCTCTTCGCGGAGGAACGCGTCGACCTGGTCGGCGGCCCGTCCCGTGAGATCTTTCGCCGCCGCCGCGTGGACCTGCTCGATCGTCAGGCCGGTGTCGTCGGCGGTGCTCTTCACCCAGCCGGCCAGATCGGCCTCTCCGGTCCGTTCGCGAGCTTCCAGCGCGGTGATGGCGAGGAGCTTCAGTGTCTCGTGCACGGCCTGCCGGTCACGTCCCCGCTTCACGGCCTCCATCAGCACGTTCTCCATCGCGAGGAACGGTACTTCCCGTTCGAGATGCTGGCGGATGACATATTCCCGCACCTCGATCCCGGCGAAGATCTCGTCGAGGACGAGCGCGATCGCGTCCGCGCACAGGAAGGCGGGAGGGATCGAGAGCCGCTTGTTCGCCGAGTCGTCGAGGGTGCGCTCGAGCCACTGTGTGGCGGCCGTGAAGGCCGGGTCGAGCGAGAGGACGATGAGGTGCCGCGCGATGGCGCAGACGCGCTCGGCGCGCATCGGATTCCTCTTGTACGGCATTGCCGAGGAACCGATCTGCGACTTTCCGAACGGCTCGGCGATCTCCCCCTCGTGCTGGAGGAGCCGCAGGTCGGTCGCGCACTTGTGCGCCGATTGCGCGAGCCCCGAGAGCGCCGCGAGGACGAACGCGTCCTGCTTGCGGGAATAGGTCTGCCCGGAGACCGTCTGGCGCTTCGTGAACCCGGCGCGCGCGGTGACCGCGCGATCGAGTGCGTCGACCTTCGCCCCGTCTCCGTCGAAGAGGGCGAGGAAGGAGGCCTGGGTCCCCGTCGCGCCCTTCGCCCCGAGGAACCGCAGGTTTTCGCGCACGCGCCGGATCTCCTGCAGGTCCCAGAGGAAGTCCTGCGCCCAGAGGCAGGCGCGCTTGCCGACCGTCGTCGGCTGCGCCGTCTGGAAATGCGTGTACGCGAGGCAGGGGAGAGCCTTGTACCGGTCGGCGAAGCCACGGAGGTGTCGCAGGAACGAGGCGATGCGCTTCTCGAGGAGCCCGAGCGCCTCGCGCATCTGGATGAGGTCCCCGTTGTCGGAAACGTAGGCGGACGTGGCGCCCCAGTGGATGATCCCGGCGGCGGCGGGAGCGGCGAGGCCGTAGGTCTTCACGTGCGCCATCACGTCGTGCCGCGTATCGCTCTCGATCTTCGCGGCGGCGTCGAAATCGATCGACGCCGCGTGCCGGTGCATCTGCGCGATCGCTTCGTCCGATATCGGAAGGCCGAGCGCCTTCTCCTCCTCGGCGAGCCAGATCCAGAGCCGGCGCCAGGAGCCGAACTTGAACGCGGGGGAGAAGATCCGCGACATCTCCGCGGACGCGTAGCGTTCCGTCAGCGGGTCGACCCAGGCGCTCCTCTCCGATCCGCTCAATCTTCCTCGATCTCGCCGATCGCGAAGCGAAGGACGTCCTCGTTGCCGCAAACGGAACACTGCGCCTCGAGGATCCGGCTCCCCTCGGTCTCGAAGACGTAGCAGGGGGTCTGGCACTCCTTGCACACGAGGTAGTCGATCTCCTTGTCCGACGAATCGGCGTTCATCGCGATGAGCTCGGGCGAATTCTGGGCACGCGCTATGATTTTGGCAGATTTGCGGAGGGGACGCCATGCACTTCTCGCTTCTCGGGTTCCTCGTGCTCCTTCTCGTCGCGGCGATCTGCGGCGCCATCGGGCGCGCGATCGCGGGGGGAACGCGCGGCGGCTGCCTCGTGTCGGTGGCCGTCGGATTCATCGGCGCGCTGATCGGCACGTGGCTGGCGCGGGAGCTCCGCTTTCCGGACATGTTCGCGATCTCGATCGACGGCCACCCGTTCCCGATCGTCTGGTCGATCATCGGCGCGGCCCTTTTTGTCGCCGTCGTGCACTTGATCTCCGGTCGGCGGTAACGTGGTCCTCACGGCCGCTCTCGTCCTCCTCGTCGTGATCGCCGCCGGCGCGCTCTTCCTGTACGAGCGCCGGACCGCGCAGCAGCAGCGAGACGCGAGCGACCAGCGGCAGATCCTCCTTTCGCTCGCGACGGAGGCGGCCGCCTCGAAGGCGCTCGCCGAGAGCTCCGGCCGCGGCGTGCTCGCCCTCTCCGAGGCGCTCGAGAACCGCCTGGGCTCCTTCGAGCGGACGATCGACGAGCGGATCAAGGCGAGCCAGGCCGCGCTCGGGCAGAACATCGGGACGATGCAGCAGCAGAGCGCCGAATCGGCCATGCTCCTGAAGTCGGTCGGCGAGAACCTCGGCAAGGTCTTCGAGGCGTCGAAGAAGATCGAAAAGCTCGCGGGCGACGTGACGCGGCTCGAGGACCTGTTGAAGCCCCCGAAGATCCGGGGGCTCCTGGGCGAGGCGTTCCTCGAGGAGGCGCTCCGCCAGGTCCTTCCGCCCGGCAGCTGGGAGATGCAGAAGCGCTTCGCCGACGGCGAGGTGGTCGACGCCGCGGTCCGGCTGGGAGAGCGTTTCGTCCCGATCGACAGCAAGTTCCCGTACGAGAGCTATCGCCGCGCGCTCGACTGCGGCGACGACTCGGAGCGCAAGCGGCTGATCCGGCAGCTGAGGGCCGCGACGCGCAAGCAGGCCGACGACATCGCCCGCAAGTACATCCGCTCCGCGGAAGGCACCTTCGAGTTCGCCCTGATGTACCTGCCGGCCGAAGCGCTCTACGCGGAGATCGTCGCGGAGGGAGACGACGAGAACGTCGCCGAGTACGCGATCGGCCGCCACGTCATCCCGGTTTCGCCCACGCTCCTCTACGCCTATCTCTTCACGGTCGCGCAGGGGCTGCGCGGCCTCGAGATCGAGAAGCGCGCCCACGTCGTCGTCGAGGAGCTCGCGCTCCTGAAGCGCGGCATCGACAAGATCGAGGAGCCCTTCGGAAAGCTCGGCAACCATCTCTCGAACGCGCAGAAGCAGTACGAGGAGACGTTCAAGCAGCTCGCGCGCTTCGCCGAACGGCTGCGCGAGATCGCCGATTCCGAGGACTCACCCGCCCAGGCCGCGCTGCCGCTGCGGGTCCTTCCGCCCGAGTCGTAGGCCGGCGCGGCGATGCATCGAGCCGGCCGGGCGCGTGCCGCCGGCCGGCGGCTCGAGGTACGCCATCGGTACGCCTTCGCCGCCGGGCCGGCCGTCCGCATCCCGTCCGCCTTCGCCAAGGCTTCGGCGGATCGAGGCTTCGAGCGTGCAAGTAATTCAAACCCGGGGGTCGGCGATCAATCCGCCATAGCTCGGCGGAGCGGCGGCGGATCGGGCTCGCGCCTGGCCGCGCCTCGTCATGATCCCAACCGACAGACTGGCGCGCATCTGCTTGAATCCACGGAGCGAACTTGCCCGCCGTTCGCCCCGTCCGGTATAGTCCCGGCCTTGCGCCTTCGAGAACCGCATCCCGAGAACGGCCGGACCGGGCGCGACGGGGCGAGGGCCGCGACGGGTCTGCGGGGCCGCCGGCTCGGGACCTCTCCCGGAAGACGAGCGAACGAGAAATGAAGCTCCACGTCACATCCGAGATCGGCAAGCTCGACGCCGTTCTGGTCCATCTCCCCGGCAAGGAGATCGACCGGATGGTGCCTTCGATGATGGACGAGCTCCTCTTCGACGACATCCTCTACGGCGACGGCGCCCGCGAGGAGCACCGGCGCTTCCAGCAGATCCTCCGCACCGCCTGGAAAGAGGACGCCGACACGGTCGAGGTCCTCGACGTCCAGGATCTCCTCGAGGAGATCCTCACCGACCCGCAGACGAAGGAGGAGGTCCTCGCCGACCTCGCCCTGAAGCTCCAGA
>DATFVB010000076.1 GCA_035260525.1 Thermoanaerobaculia bacterium | reverse complement strand
AGAAGAACTTCGGCCCGGACGTGTCGGCTGCGGACCGCGAGGAATTCCGCGCGGCCCGCGAGCGTTTTCATGCGGCGTGGAACGCCGGAAAGATCGACATGAGCGCCGCTGAGCCCCTCCGCCGCCGCCTGATGCTCGAATCGCGCAAGGAGCGCCTCGGCCCGTCCGACGTGCGGTCGCTCGCGCGGTTCCTCGACCGGCTGGCGGGCGCCGCCGCTCCGGCCGCGCGCGCGGCGTGAGGGTCAGGAAACTCCCGGGGACGTCGACGGTCGAGCGGCCGGCGACCCGGATCGACACGGACAAGCCGGCGTCGTTTCGCGAGTCGCAGCAGCGGACGAGCGGCGCCTTCCGGCTCGTCTCGGAATTCACGCCGCAGGGAGACCAGCCCTCCGCGATCGAAGCGCTCGTCGGCGGGCTTCGTTCCGGAAAGAAGGACCAGGTGCTCCTCGGCGTCACCGGCTCCGGGAAGACGTTCACGATGGCGAAGGTGATCGAGACCGTCAACCGGCCGACCCTCGTCCTCTCGCACAACAAGACGCTCGCGGCGCAGCTCTACCAGGAGTTCAAGACGTTCTTCCCGGACAACGCCGTCGAGTATTTCGTCTCCTACTACGACTACTACCAGCCGGAGGCGTACGTCCCGCAGACGGACACGTACATCGAGAAGGAGACCTCGCGCAACGAGGAGATCGACAAGCTGCGCCTGTCGGCCTCGAAGGCGCTGTTCGAGCGCCGCGACGTGATCGTCATCGCCTCCGTGTCGTGCATCTACGGCCTCGGGAGCCCGGAGTCGTACTACGACATGCTCGCGTTCCTCGAGGTCGGGGACGCGGCCGGCGTTCCGGCGCTCCTGCGAAAGCTCGTCGCGATGCAATACGAGCGCACGAACGCGGACCTGGCGCGCGGCACGTTCCGCGTGCGCGGGGACGTGGTCGAGATCGCCCCGGCATACGAGGACGCCGCCGTCCGCGTCGAGTTCTTCGGCGAGGAGATCGAGAAGATCTCGCGCATCGATCCGCTGCGCGGCAGCGTCCTCGCCCGCGTGCCGCGCCTCGCGATCTACCCGAGGACGTTCTACGCGACGCCGCGCTCCGTCCTCGACCTCGCGATCACGGACATCCAGGTCGAGCTGGAGGAGCGGCTCGCCGAGCTCAACGCCGAGAACAGGAAGCTGGAGGCGCAGCGCCTCCACCAGCGAACGATGTTCGACATCGAGATGATCCGCGAGCTCGGGTACTGCAACGGGATCGAGAACTATTCGCGGCATTTGTCGCGGCGCCGTCCCGGCGAGCCGCCCCCGACCCTCATCGACTACTTCCCCGCCGACTTCCTCCTGATGGTGGACGAATCGCACGTGACGATCCCCCAGGTCCGCGGAATGTACTTCGGCGACCAGTCGCGGAAGAAGACGCTCGTCGACTTCGGGTTCCGGCTGCCTTCGGCGCTCGACAACCGGCCGCTGACGTTCGACGAGTTCCGGGAGCGCATCGGCCAGACGGTCTACGTCTCCGCCACACCCGCCGAATACGAGCTCGTGCAGAGCGGCGGCGAGATCGTGGAACAGCTCATCCGTCCGACGGGACTCGTCGACCCGGAGATCGAGATCCGGCCCGTCAAGGGGCAGGTCGACGATCTCCTCGGCGTCGTCCGCGAGGCGGCGTCGCGGCGCGAGCGGGTCATGGTCACGACGCTGACGAAGCGCATGTCCGAGGACCTGACGAACTACTTCACCGAGCTCGGCATCCGGTGCCAGTACCTGCACTCCGACATCCAGACCCTCGACCGCGTGCGCCTGATCGGCGAGTTCCGGAAGGGGACGTTCGACTGCCTGATCGGGATCAACCTCCTGCGGGAGGGGCTCGACATCCCCGAGGTGGCGGTCGTCGCGATTCTCGATGCGGACAAGGAGGGCTTCCTGCGGAGCACGACCTCGCTCATCCAGACGTCGGGACGCGCGGCGCGAAATCTCGCCGGGCGCGTCATCTTCTACGCGGACGCGACGACGGAGTCGATGCGGCGCGCGATCGACGAGACGCGCCGCCGCCGCGAGAAGCAGACGGCCTACAACCTCGAGCACGGGATCGAGCCCGCGTCGATCGTGAAGTCGCTCGATTCGCCGCTGCTCGCGATGTCGAACCTCGACTACCTCGAGCCGCTCCAGATTCAGAAGCGGGCCACACCCGTCGACGAGGAGGCGCTCTCGAAGAAGATCGCTTCGCTCGAGAAGGAGATGCGGGCCGCGGCCCGCGACCTCGAGTTCGAGAAGGCGGCGTCGGTCCGGGACGAGCTCAGGAAGCTCAGAGAGCTGCAGATCTTCCGGGGCTGACCGCGGGGGCGCCCGGACCCGGCAGCGGTCTCACCGGGAGGGCGCGGCCGGTCAGTTGCCGGTGCGTCGAAGCGCGGCGCGCGATGGATCGGCGCGCCGGCTGACGGCGCAGCCGCGGTAGAGCCCGACCGCGAGCAGGAGCACGACCACGATCGCGACGGTCCAGATGACCGCGGTCTTGGGGCGCGAGAGCTTGGGCCGCGCGAAGTAGCCCGTCCGGAAGATGTCCACGTTGTTGTGGCAGTTCGGACACTCGATCACGTCGTTCCCGACGGGACGGAGGCAGAACGGGCACTCCTTCATCGGGCGATCATATTCTTCCCGAACTCGTCCCGTTCGAGCGCAAAATGCTCGTCCGTTTATAATTAGGACGTGGCGGCGTTCGAAACACCCGCGCCTCCGGAAAATCTCCCCGACGCCCCCGGCGTGTATCTCTTCCGGAACTCGCGCGACCGGATCGTGTACGTGGGCAAGGCGCGCTCGCTCAAGAAGCGCGTCTCCTCCTATTTCCACAAGACGATCGAGGACGTCAAGACGCGCGCGCTGCTGTCGGAATACCGATCGCTCGAGACGATCGTCACCCGGACCGAGCTCGAGGCGCTCCTGCTCGAGAACGCCCTCATCAAGAAGCACCATCCGCGTTACAACGTCTGCCTCCGCGACGACAAGACCTATCCGTACATCAAGATCACGACGGGAGAGGAGTGGCCGCGCGCGCTCGTCACGCGCCGGGTCCTCGACGACGGGCATTCCTACTTCGGCCCGTTCTGGGGCGGCCTCGTCCGGCGCACGATGAAGATGATCACCCGCCACTTCCAGATCCGGACGTGCTCGATCGAGATCGACGGACGCCTGCCCCGCCCGTGCCTGTACTACGACCTGCACGCCTGCCTCGCGCCGTGCGTCGCGGGGCTCACGACGAAGGAGGCCTACGACGAAGCGGTCCGCGACGTGATTCTTTTCCTGCAGGGAAAGAACACGGAGCTCTCGCGGAGTCTCGAGAAGAAGATGGAGGAGGCGGCGGCGTCGGAGAACTTCGAGATGGCGGCGGCGTACCGCGACGCGCTGCGTACCGTCGAGGAGCTCGCCGAGCGGCAGGTCGTCCAGCGCCTCTCGGGCGAAGACGCCGACACCTGGGGGATCCACGAGGACGGCGGCGACGCCGCGATCCAGGTGCTCGTCGCGCGCGGGGGCACGATCCTCGACCGGCGGGAGCTCTTCTTCGAGAAGGTGGAGGGGACGGCTCCCGAGGAGCTCCTCTCGACGGTGATCGCGCAGTTCTACGACCAGACGACCTTTCTTCCCGATGAAGTTCAGGTCCCGTTCGACCTTCCCGACCGCGAGCTCCTCGAGGAGTTCCTGACGGCGAAGAAGGGGAGCCGCGTCGTCGTGCGCCGGCCGCAGCGGGGCCCGGCGAAGGATCGCCTCGAGATGGCGATGGTCAACGCGAAGGCGCGGCACCACGTCCGGTTCCGCCGCTCGAAGACGGCGGAGGAGGACGCCGTCGCCCGCCTTTCGCGCCTTCTCGGGCTCCCGGAGCCCGCGCGCCGCATCGAAGGCTTCGACATCTCCCACATCCAGGGGACGACCTCGTACGCGTCGATGGTCGTGTTCGAGGGCGGCCGCCCGAAGAAGTCCGACTACCGGCTCTTCAAGATCCACGCGCAGGACCTCCTCGCGCCCGACGATTTCGCGTCCATGGCGGAAGCCGTTTCGCGGCGCTACTCGCGGGTCGCGGCCGAGGGCGGCGCGCTTCCCGACCTCGTCCTCGTCGACGGCGGCCGGGGGCAGCTCTCGGCGGCGATCACGGCGCTGGACCGGATCGGAGTCGAGGTCCCCGTCGTCGGCCTGGCCAAGAAGGAGGAGGAGCTCTACGTTCCCGGGCGCCCCGACCCGATCCGGCTCGCCCGCCACGAGAGCGCGTTGAGGCTCGTGCAGCGGGTCCGCGACGAGGCGCACCGTTTCGCGATCGGCAGACACCGGCGCACGCGGAGATCGGTCGCGCTCACGACGAGCCTGCGCGGGGTTCCCGGGGTGGGTCCGATCAAGGCGAAGAAGCTCCTCCGCCGGTTCGGCTCCGTGGGCGGGGTTCGCCAGGCGCCCCGCGAAGAGATCGCGAGCGTCGTCGGGCCGCGCGCGGCCGAGAACGTCATCGAGCACCTCCGCGGGCAATGAAGGAGACGTTCGGGATCTCCGGCTCTCTCGCGTCGGTCGACGTGCTCGCGGCGCTCTGCGCGGCCGGGCGCGGGGGCGTTTCCGGCGCGCTCCGAGTGACGGGGCCCGCCGGGGAGACGGTCCGTTTCGGCTTCGAAGACGGGGAGCTCGTCGCGCTCGACGCTCCTCCCGAGATCGCGCCCGCCGAGGTGCTGATCCGCGCCGGGAAGGTGCAGCGCGCGACGTACGAGGCGCTGACCGTCGGCGATTTCGAGGACCGGTTCGCGGTCGCCGCGGCGTCGGGGGTGATCTCGCGCCGCGAGACGAACTGGGGGCTGAAGATCTCGGCGATCGAATCGCTCTCGCGCGTCCTCTCGTGGGGAGAGGGCGCCTATGCGTTCGAGGAGGGGCCGCCCGAGCCGAGCGTGCCGCCGCTCAAGCTTCCGGTCGACCAGTGGGTCCTCGAGCTCTTCCTCCGGTCGAACGACCGTGGATTCGTCGTGCGGCACATCGGCCCGACCGACATTCCGGTCGCCCGCGCGGCCGATTTCGGCGCGGCGTTCGCCCGGCTCGGACTGACGGCCGACGCCGACGCGGTGGTCGACGGAATCGACGGGCGGCGCACGATCGAGCAGGTCGTCAAGCGCTCGCGCGCCGACGAGTTTGCGACGTTGAAACTGCTGGGCGCCCTGATCGTCCTCGGCCTGGTCCGCCCGATCCACGAGATGCCCACCGCGCCCGCCGCGCCCGCGGAGCCCCCGGCCGCCGTGCCGGCCGCC
>DATFVB010000075.1 GCA_035260525.1 Thermoanaerobaculia bacterium | reverse complement strand
AGCCCGGCGGGATGCGGGTCGCCGGCCGGCGCCTAACGCGTACCGACAAGCGTACGTCGTGGCGACGGCCGGCGGCACGCGCCCGCCCGGCTCGATGCATCGCCGCGCCTACCCACCCTCGATGCAAGCAGGGGCGGCACTCGGTTCAGAATCACCCGAAAGCGCGGCGAGGCGCGAGCCCGGCGGGATGCGGGTCGCCGGCCGGCGCCTAAGGCGTACCGACAAGCGTACGTCGTGGCGACGGCCGGCGGCACGCGCCCGCCCGGCTCGATGCATCGCCGCGCCGGCCTCTCGCTTAGCCTCCGTAGCGCCGCCGGACCTTCCGCATCACGAGCTCCCGCTTCAGCCCGCGCAGGCGATGCACGAAGAGCTTCTGATACAGGTGATCCGTCTCGTGGCAGAGAGCGCGCGCGAAGAGCTCCGTTCCCTCGACCGCGCGCCGCTTGCCGGTCGCGTCGGCAGCCTCGACGACGACGCGCGCCGGCCGCGTGAGCGGCTCCGACAACCCGGGGATCGACAGGCACCCTTCCTCGATCCGGATTTCGCCCTCCTCCCGCACGATGCGCGGATTGACGAGGATGGTCACGGCGGCGGGGTCTTTCCCCACCGACAGGTCGACGACCGCCACCCGGAGGTTGACGCCGACCTGCGGCGCGGCGAGGCCGAGGCCGGGGGCGGCATGGCAGGTCTCGACGAGATCGGCGATCAGCTCCGCGAGCGCTCCGTCGAAGCTCGAGATCTCGGCGTTCGGGGCGAGGAGACGCGGATCGCCGAACTTGACGATCTCGCGGATCACGTCCGGCGCCGGCGCTGCTCGATGAGCGCCTCGGCCGTCCGCTCCGCGCGGACGCGCTGCGATTCCGCGAGAGCCCGCTCGAGATCGGGGTACGCGGCGCGGAGCGAGACCAGGGAGGCCCGGGTGAGCTCGAGCGTCTCGAGGTCCGTGACGGCGGTCACCGTCGCCGTGCGCGGCCGCGAGGTCAGCAGCGAGATCTCGCCGAAGAAATCCCCGGGCCCCAGCGTCCCGAGGAGGACGCGCTCCCCGGTCTCGTCGCGCGTCTCGACCTCGACCTTCCCTTCGGTGATGAGATAGAGCGACTCTCCGGCATCTCCCTCCCGGACGACGGCGGTCCCGGCCGCGAACCGCCGGGCGGCCATCTTCTCGAGCGCTCCCGCGAGCTGCGCGGGCGGAATGCCGGCGAGAAGGGCCGTCTCCGGGAGGGCGCCGAGAGCCGAGCCGGCGGGAAGGGATTCGCGGGCGACCGCGATCCGTCCGGCGAGCCGGCGGTGGAGCTCCTCGTCGGCCGGCTTCCAGAGGACCACTTGCTGGTAGACGGCGACGGCGGGAACGAACCGCCCTGCGGCGAGGTCGGCTCCGAGCATCTCCTCGTAAAGCCGGATCGCCTCCTCATCCCGCCCGGCCGCCCTCGCGGCGGCCGCCCGGCGCTCCCGGTCCTCGCGGATCTCGTCAGGGGTCATCAGCGCGATTCTAGCGGGACTGTCATCTCGCTCCGGTCGATGTCCCGGTCAGAGGACGGAAGAGGTTCAACTGCTGCCGTGTTTTCAATGAGATACGCTGGCATTCTCCTCGCAATTCCGGGGACCGGCGCCCTGAAGCGCCCAGGAGTCAGACCATGAGATCGAAGATTTCCCGATCGTTTCTTCTCGGAATCGCCGCCCTCGTCCTCGCCGCGCTCCCCGCCCGGGCCGAACACTCCGGGTACGCGCACGTGACCGACGTCGACGGGTCCGGTTCCGTCCTTTCGGACGCCAACGGGCGGACCGACATACAGGTCAACCTGCCGCTCGCGGAAAACGACCAGATCGTGACGAACGCGGGCGGCCGAGCCGAGATCGAGCTCGCCGACGGCAACCATGTCCAGATCGCGGGCGAAAGCCGGCTTCGGCTCGACGCGCTCGCCGGCGAGGACGGCTCCGACGCTGCCGAATCGGCGATCACGCTCGTCGAGGGCTCGGTCGCCGTCGAGTCGGCGCCGTTTTCCGACAGCCGCGCGTTCCGCGTCGACACCCCGGACGCTTCCGTGTACGTCACCTCCCAGGCGGAGGCGCGGATCAACCTCGACCCCAACCACGGCACCGCCGTGATCGTCCGGCAGGGATCCGTCGACGTTCAGACCCGCTCGGGTTCGATCACCGCGGAGGCGGGGCAGTACGTCCTCGTGCACGGCGACGAGCAGCCCGAGCTCGCCCGCGGCACGTTCTCGCGCGACCGCTTCGACGTCTGGGTCGCCGAGCGAACGGAGACCGTCCTCCAGGCCCACAACTCCGTCGCGGCGCAATACGTCAGCGACGACTATGACGTGGACGTCGCCTCGCTCGACGACTACGGAAGCTGGGACTACTCGCCGACCTACGACACGCAGGTCTGGCGGCCGAACGTCGGCGCCGACTGGTCCCCGTATTCCGACGGCTACTGGTATTACACGCCCGTCGGCGCGTCCTGGGTCTCGTACGAGCCCTGGGGATGGTTCCCGCATCACTTCGGGAACTGGTTCTTCGACGTGGCGTTCGGTTCGTGGTGCTGGTCTCCGGCGTTCGTCTATTCCCCGGCCTGGGTGTACTGGGGCTATGCGTCGAACTACGTCGGCTGGTGTCCGATCGGCTACTACTCCTACTACGGACCGTACTCGCGCTACTGGGGCGGATACGGCGGTGGGCTGTATTTCTCTCTCTCCGGGGTCTTCGACCGCAACCGCGTCGACTGGAACCGGGGCTGGAGCTTCGTCGGGTCGCAGCACTTCGGGTCGCGGTTCGACCGGCACTCGATCCTTCCCGGCTCGACCGTCGCATCGCGGCTGGGCTCGCGCGTCGCGATCACGTCGGACCCGCTGCGCCCCGCGATCGTCTCCGGCCGCGGATCGGCGGTGACGGCGCTGCGCTCCTATGCGCGCACGGCGCCCGCAACGATCGCCCGGCAGAGCTCTCCCGAGCGCTCCGCCGCGCTCACGCCGTTTCTCGGCCGCCAGGCGACGCTGCCGGCCTCCACGGTGCGGACGCTCCGGGATACGAACCTCGCCCGCGTCAATTCGGCCTCACGGCGCCTCGAAGGGCCGGGGGCCGGGCAGCTGCCGGGCGCTTCTCGTTCGATCGCCGGCCGGACGCTCTCCGGTTCCCGATCGCTCGCGGGAGGAGCGTTCGCCAACCCGGGCGCTTCCCGTTCCGAGTCGTGGAGAGCGCCCGCGCGAGGCGCGATCGGAACGTCCCCCCGCTCCGGCTCGTTCGCCGGATCGAGGACGGTTCCCCCGTCGCGGTCCGTCTCGCCGAGGACCGCTCCCCGGTCGGGCGACTGGCGCCAGCGCCCGGCCTCGCCTCGGTCCGGGACCTTCACCGAAGGCCGCGCCGAGCCGCGCGTCTCGCCCCGGTCCGGATCATCCGGCCGGTCCGTCTCGCCGCGGAGCGTCCCTCCGCCGGACCGCAGCCAGAGCTCGTGGAGAGAGCGCTCCGTCGCGCCCCGCGGGTATTCCGAGGCGCCTCCTCGATCGGGCAGGCCCGGAAGCGTTCCGACGGAGTCATGGCGCCTGCGCGCCAACACGCCGCCGGCGCAGCGCGTGATCGAGGGAATCGACCGCGGCCGAGCCGTGCCGCCGCCGCGGAGCGAGAACTCCCGCTCGCTTCCCGAACGGCGCGCTCCGCGAGCCGTGGAACCCCGCAACACGGGGCCCGCTCCCCGGTACGAGCGCTCCGCCCCGCCGGCGTATAAACGCCCGGAAGCGGCTCCTTCCCCGCGATACGAACGTCCGGAACCGTCGTCGCCGCGGCGCATGGAACCGCCGCCGCGTTACGAGCGGCCGGCTCCCTCGCCCCGATACGAGCCTCGATCGGCGCCCCCGCCCGCGGCGCGCGAATACCGGGCGCCGGCCCCGTCGCCGCGGTACGAGCCGCGTTCGGCGCCTTCGCCTTCCCGCGGGTACCGCGCTCCGGCGCCGCCTCCCGCTCCGCGATCGGCGCCGCCGCCGCAGTCGCGCGGCGGGGAATATCGCTCCTCGCATGGTCGTTCCCACTGACGACGGCCTGACCCTCCGTCGCGAATGATCTCCTCGCCCCCGGGAAAACTCCCCCGGGGGCAATTTTTTTGTCGCCTCGCTGACGCTCCGTCAGCCGACGCGGCGATCCATCGAACGATGCGGGCGCGGGACCGTCGCGGAGGCTGGCTCGCGGGCCGGATCGACGTCGCGCATGAAGCGCGTGCTTACTCGACCAGGCCGCGCCTTCCCTGATGGGCGACGAGGCGTGACGAGGCGCGAGCCCGGTTCGCCGTCGCTCTCGAGGCCGCAGTCAAGGGCTTTGATCCGCGCAAGCCCACCGAAGGAGGGGCGAAGGCGGACAGAATGCGGCGGAGCCGGGGGCGGCATTGCTTCATGACCTGGATAGCTCCGGGCCCTTCGCATCGCGGAAAGCTTTCGCCCGAAGTCACCGAGGCGAAAGCTCCGCGATGCGGGAGCGGGAGGCTAGGCGAAGGGGGTGGCGGCGGCGCCGTCGAGTCGCTCGTTCGACGAGTGGGGCCGCCGCCACGCGCTCCCGTCCCCCGAGCCCGCTCCCGCGACGGGACGTATACTCGCGGCCGATGTCAGGCGCCTTTCGGCTGGACGTCTCCGACGGGCTCGCGGTCGTCACGTTCGACCTGCCGGGCGAGAAGGTGAACAAGTTTT
>DATFVB010000074.1 GCA_035260525.1 Thermoanaerobaculia bacterium | reverse complement strand
TCCTAGGATGCCACGAAATCCTGCGGGATGGGAGCGGGAGCGGCGTTCTTCATCGCCGAGAGGGGCGACGAGACTCGCGGATCGGGGATCGAAAACGCGGTCCGGACCCGTATGGCGGCGCACATCGTCCGCGCCGACCGGCCCGATGATAGGTTGTCGGCGCTTGAAGACCGTATTCTTCACCGGCGCGACCGGGTTCGTCGGGAGCCACGCGGCGCGGCTCTTCCTTTCGCAGGGATGGAAGGTCAGGGCGCTCGTTCGCCGTCCCGAGCGGCCGGGTCTCCTGCCCGCAGGGGCGGAGGTCGTCGCGGGGGACCTCGCCGATGGCGGGTACCGGAAGGCGCTCGAGGGATCCGACGTGATCGTGCACGTGGCGGGGACGACGAAAGCCCGTTCCCTCGAGGAGTACGCGGCGTCGAACACGCGCGGCACCGAAGCGCTCGTTCGCGCCGCCTCGGACGCCGCCGCGTCGGCCCGTTTCGTCCTCGTCTCCTCCCAGTCGGCGGCCGGGCCGTCCCGCGGCGGGTCGCCCGTGCGGGAGGAGGACGCGCCCGCTCCGGTGTCGTGGTATGGGATCTCGAAGCTCGAAGGGGAGCGCGCCGTCGAGCGCGGATGGGAAGGAAGCTGGACGATCGTGCGCCCCTCGGTCGTCTATGGCGCGGGCGATTCGGGGATGCTCCAGCTCTTCTCGACGGTCGCGGGAGGATGGGCTCCGGTGCTCGCGGGCGGTCGCCGGCGGATCCAGCTCATCTGGGCGCCGGACCTCGCCCGCGTCCTGTTCTCCGCCGCGACGCGTCCGGAGCTCGAGGGACGGCGCGGCTTCGCCGCCGGGCCGCCCCTGACGATGGCCGAGCTCGTCGAGTACGTCGCGGCCCTCCGGCGGCCTCCCGCGCGGCGCGTACCCATCCCCGCCATCGCGATCCGTGGCGCCGGCTGGATCGAGACCTTTCGCGAGACGATCACGGGGAAATCGCGGCCGTTCAACCGCGACAAGGCGCGCGAGATCCTTCAGCCGGACTGGGTGTGCGATGCGATCCCGCTCCTGCGCGACGCGGGTGTGGAGGAGCTGCGGCCGTGGCGCGAGGGGATCGCGGAGACGATCGGCTGGTACCAGCGGGAAGGGTGGATCCGCCCGGCTTTCGGCGAATTGTAAATTTTGCTAAACTCCGCCCTGTCGGAGGTCATCGAGGCTCGCGGACCACGGTCGATTCGTGGTCGTCGGGAGCGAGGCCTCCATTGAGGAGGGCCGGCCGTGCGAAGACTCGCGGTCCCGGTGGCGCCCGAAAAGAGGAAGGTGTCCTTCTTCGACAAGTGCCGGAGCTATGACGAGCCCGACCGCCTCATGGCGGCCGGCCTCTTTCCTTACTTCCGCGTCATCGAGTCCGCCCAGGACCCGGAGGTCCGGATCGCCGGACGCACCCTCGTCATGCTCGGCTCGAACAATTATCTCGGTCTCACCAACCACCCGAAAGTGAAGGAGGCCGCCGCGCAGGCGGTCGTCCGTTACGGATCGGGGTGCGCCGGGAGCCGGTTCTTGAACGGGACACTCGGGATCCACATCGAGCTCGAGGAGAAGCTCGCGCGCTTCATGGGGAAGGAGGCCGCGGTCACCTTCTCGACGGGCTTCCAGGTCAACCTGGGGGCCATCGCCTGCCTCGTCGAGCGCGGCGATTTCGTCTACCTCGACAAGCAGGACCATGCCTGCATCATCGACGGCGCCCGCCTCTCGTTCGGAACCACGAAGAAGTTCGCCCACAACGACGCCTCCGACCTGCGCCGGCTGATGGACGACGGCGGGCACAAGGGGCGCCTCATCGTCGTCGACGGCGTGTTCTCGATGGAGGGCGACATCGCGAACCTCCCCGAGCTGGTCGACGTCGCCCAGCAGTTCGGCGCCGGCATCATGGTCGACGACGCGCACGGTCTGGGCGTCCTCGGCCGCCGCGGCCGCGGGACGGCGGAGCACTTCGACCTCGAGGAAGAGGTCGACCTGATCATGGGGACCTTCTCCAAGTCGCTCGCGTCGATCGGGGGATTCATCTGCGGCGACGCGGAGCTCATCCACTTCATCAAGCACCGCGCGCGGACGCTCATCTTCTCGGCGGCGCCGCCGCCCGCCTCCGTCGCCGCCGCCTCGGCGGCGGTCGACATCATCGAGAAGGAGCCCGACCGCCGCGAGCGGCTCTGGAAGAACACCCGCTTCATGATGGACGGTCTGAAGAGCCTCGGGTTCGACACGGGTCTCTCCGAGACGCCGGTCATCCCGATCATCGTCGGCGATGACGTGCGCGCGTTCGGAATGGCGAAGCGCCTCGAGGAGGAAGGGGTCTTCGTCAACTCCGTCGTCTCCCCCGCGACGCCCAAGGGGAGGGCGCTGCTCCGGACCTCGTACATGGCGACGCACACGGAGGAGCATCTCTCGCGCGCGCTCGACGCGCTCGAGAAGGTCGGGCGCGAGTTCCAGGTCATTTGAACCTCGTTTCCCTTTCCCGCGAGCGCCGCGACATCGCCCGGTTCCTCGCGGTCCCGCATCGGGTCTATGGCGCCGACCCGAACTGGGTCGCGCCGCTCGAGGACGACCTGAGGAAGGTCTTCAGCGACGCCAATCCGCTCTTCGACCACGCCGAGATGGGGCTCTGGGTCGCCGAGCGCGACGGGCGCGACGTCGGAAGGATCGCCGGCGTCGTCGACCGCGTCCACAACGACTTCCACCGCGAGCGTTCGGCGTTCTTCGGTTTCTTCGAGTCGGCCGACGACCCGTCGGTTTCCCGCGCTCTCTTCGCGGCAGTCGAGAAATGGGCCAAGGAGCGCGGAATGACGCGGCTGCTCGGCCCGATGAACCCGACGACCAACGACGAATGCGGGCTGCTCGTCGAAGGCTTCGATTCGCCGCCGGTCGTGATGATGACCTACAACCCGCGCTACTACCTCCGGCTCTTCGACGACGCGGGGCTCGTGAAGGCGAAGGACCTCCTCGCCTATCGGATTGTGCTCGCCGCGAAGCCGCTCGGGCGCCTCTCCCGTCTGGCCGCGGGGTTCGAGCGGCGGCAGGCCGACCTGCGCGTGCGGCCGATCCGGAAGAAGACCCTGAAGGCGGATCTCACGAAGGTGAAGGAGGTCTACAACGCCGCATGGGAGGACAACTGGGGGTTCGTCCCGATGACCGACGGCGACATCGACTTCATGGCCGCGCGCCTGAGGCCGCTCCTCGTCGAGGACCTCGTGCTTCTCGCCGAGACGCCTCGGGAGCCCGTCGGCTTCATGATGTCGCTCCCGGATTACAACGAGGCGATGAAGCCGCTGCGCGGGAAGCTCCTCACGCCGAAGATCTTCGGGTTCCTCGCCTACCTGCTCGGCTGGAAGAAGCCGAAGATGACGCGGCTCATCACGCTCGGGATCAAGAAGAGCCACCGCAACCGGGGCATCGACGCGGTGATGTTCTCGCACTCGCTCGAGGCGATGCTCGCGTCCGGCTACCGGGAATGCGAGGTGTCCTGGATCCTCGAGGACAACGTCATGGTGCAGCGGCCGATCGCGCTCTTCGAGGGAGAGGTCTACAAGAGGTACCGGATCTACGAAAAGCCCGTCGCCTGACGGGCGACGAATCCGAAGAACGAATTTCGAAATCCGAGACAAGCCCGAAACTCGAAATCGGAGATTCGAAACGGGGCCCGGCTTCGAGCTTTCGATTCGGGTCATTCGAGTTTGTTTCGAAATTCGCGATTCGGCTTTCGGATTTACTCCCTGACGTTCCCGGTCACCCCCGCCGACGGCTCTCCGGCGACGGCCTGCTGCGCGAGGATGAGCCGCCGTCCCTCCGTCCGGAGGGACGGGAGCTTCCAGGCGAACGCCCCGCTGCCGGCGACGCACAGCATCCCGCCCCCCGCAACGGTCCACGCGGCTCCGAAGGCGTGCGCCGAGAATCCCGCGAGCAGCGCCCCGACCGGGGCCATCCCCATGAACATCATGGAATAGACCGACATCACCCGTCCGCGCAGCTCGTCGGGCACCATCGACTGGATGAGCGTGTTGGAAGACGCCATTTCGACCATGAGGGCATAGCCGACCGGGACGAGGAGGGCGGCCGAGACCCAGACGGTGTGCGAAAAAGAGAACGCGATGAGCGCCGCGCCGAAGCCGGCAGCGGCGGCGGCGACCCACCTCCCGAGCCCGCGCAGCCCGCGGCGGAGCGCGAGCGTGAACGCGCCGAGGAGCGCGCCGGCGCCCGAGGCGCTCATGAGCGCCCCGAGCGTCCGCGCGTTCCCGTGGAGCACGCGGTCGGCGAAGATCGGCATCAGGACGGCGTAGGGCATCCCGGCGAGGCTCACGAGGCCGAGCAGCAGGAGGAGGCCTGCGATCGGTTTGGTCGTGGCCGTGTAGCGGAATCCTTCGG